>JAOZNZ010000208.1:115-6263 GCA_029933535.1 bacterium
AGTTCAAATCTTCTCGCCCCGACCATTTTATTATGTATTTCGTTTACATTTTACAGAGTCTTTCCACTAGTAAATATTATATTGGTTCTACAAATAATATTTTACGAAGATTCCATCAGCATCAGTCAGGATATTCAAAATCCACACGGAAACGTGGCCCATGGGTCATGCCATATTATGAGATTTACAAATCTCGTTCTGAAGCAGTTAAACGTGAACTCGAATTGAAGAGCAAGAAAACCTCTGCAAGTATTCTCCAAATTATCAGTAATGCTTAATTGTGTAGCGCGTCCCGAGAACGCCGCAAGCGGGTCTCGGGAAGGTCGGAAGTTCAAATCTTCTCGCCCCGACCATTTTATTATGTATTTCGTTTACATTTTACAAAGCCTATCTTCCAGTAAATATTATAAATGAATAAACTTAGAAATTAAATTGAAATTCAAAGAATTTCAATTTCCTAAGCCATGCCTGCATATTATCAACCCCAGCATGGCATGTGCACAACTCTGTGTATAAATTGTGAAAAACAAGAAAATCAACAATTTCATTACATATTACTCACAAATTTTTCACAATTATTATAAATAGCCGAAACTGTTTGTTTAAAGCAGTTCAAGAAGATTATTACAACTTTTCCAAAGCTTTTTCAAGAGTTATTCACATTTATTGTTGAATGATTAATGATTGAACGATTGGATGATGAATGTGAGTACAGCGTTACTTCGTTAAGTTGATTATAAAAATCCGGATTTTCCCGGTTTGCAGTTTGCATTTTAAAAACTGTAATGGTATAATCAATAACTATTTTAATTGATTTATAGTAAAGGTAATTAGGGGGCGAAATGCCATTTTTACCTTCGCGTAAATACAAAATTATATTTTTATTTATTTTTACCGCTTAATATTAAATGATTTGTTCAATGACTGGATATGGCTCGGGTAAATCCCAAACCGGTAATGCTAATATTGAAGTTGAAGTTAAAAGCGTGAACGGGCGTTCACGTGATATTCGCTGCAATTTCCCACGGGATTTTTTATTGTTTGAAAATGCTATTCGTGATGTTGTAAAAAAACATCTTTCGCGGGGGCAGATAACTGTTTTCCTCAAGTATAATCAGGAAAATTCCGATGCGATACCGTTTAGTAAAAGTCAGGTTCGAGAAGCAGTTAAAAAATTCAAAGAATTAGCCAAAAGTGCCGGACTTTCTCCTGAAGGGAATCTTGACACTCTGCTCCGCTTTTTGTCGAATAATAATATTTTACAGGAAAACTTCCCGGCTGAAAAACTGCGGGTTCCGCTGATGAAAGCAACGGCTCAAGCAATTAAATCTCATATTTCTTCCCGCGCAAAAGAAGGTGCAGAGTTAGTTAAGGATATAAAATCGCGAATTAAAATTATTGATAAAAAAAATGCTGAAATAAAAAAACTTGCACCACAGGTTGTTAAAGCATATCAGAAAAAAATTAATAACAGAATTGAACAATTGAAAAAGAAAGCGGGTGTTGAATTTGATCCTGTAAGAGTTATAACTGAAATAGGAATCTTTTCCGAACGGGTTGATATTACTGAAGAAATTACCCGCTTGAAAGCCCATACAAATATTTTTGTGAAAACTTTGAATAAGGGCGGGGTAATTGGTAAACGGCTTGACTTTATTCTCCAGGAAATGTTCCGTGAAATTACAACGATAGGCAATAAATGTAATAATGCCGAAATATCAGGTTCCATAGTTGTTATGAAAGAAGAACTTGAGAAAATGCGTGAACAAGTTCAGAATTTAGAATAATTAATTATAATTAATATATTGAAAATTAAAAAATTCTACACCATTGGTATTGATAGCGGCACTCAATCAACTAAAGCTGTCCTGATGGACGTTGCCACCGGACGTGAATGTGCAATCGCTGTCGAAAAATACCGGTTATATGAAAAACCGGATGGTTCACGTGAACAAAATCCCGAAGATTGGATTTTAGCGGTTAAAAAAACAATTAACGCTGTAATTAAATCTTCTAAAATTACTCCGGTACAAGTGCTCGCTATCGGCGTTTCAGGGCAGCAACACGGCTTTGTTCCGCTTGATAAAAAAGGGGTCGTGATCAGGCGTGCTAAATTGTGGAATGATACTTCAACGCAAAAGCAGGCTGAGTGTTTAATGAAAAATCTTGGCGGACTAAAACGTACAATCGATGCAATAGGTAATAGTATTCCACCTGGTTTTACCGCTTCAAAAATTAGATGGCTGAAAGAAAATGAACCTGCAAATTATAAAAAATTATCACTGATCCTTTTGCCTCATAATTATATTAATTATTGGTTGACAGGAAGAGCGGTAATGGAAGCCGGCGATGCATCAGGAACAGCCCTTTTTGACATTAAGAAAAGAGCGTGGTCAAAAAAAGTGATTCGAGCTCTTGATGACAAAAAAAATATTTCGGCGTGTTTACCGGAAATTCAAAACTCAAACGAAATTATTGGAACACTAAATCCAAAGATTGCAAAAACTCTCGGCTTATCTGAAAAATGTATCGTTTCTTCCGGCGGAGGTGATAATATGATGGCGGCAATCGGAACCGGAAATGTAAAACCGGGCGTGGTTACCGCGAGTCTCGGAACTTCAGGTACCATCTTTGCATATTCAAATGAACCGGTGATAGATGAGAAAGCAGGTGAGATTGCAGCTTTTTGTGATAGCACAGGTGCATGGCTTCCCTTGCTTTGCGTTATGAACTGTACCGTTTCAACAGAACTTGTAAGAAAGGCTTTCGGTATATCAATCGACAAACTTGGACGATTGGCAAAAAAAATCGCTCCGGGGGCTGAAGGGTTGCAGCTTTTACCATATTTTAGCGGCGAAAGAACTCCAAATATTCCTGATGGAAAAGGTGTTATGTATGGATTGACCGCGTTGAATTTTACTCCGGCTCACTTTTGCAGAGCTGCTATGGAAGGCGTAGCGATGAGCATTAATTATGGAGTTGAGCTTTTGAAAAGCAAAAACATAAATCCACAACAGATTCGTTTAACCGGTGGGGGAGCCAAGAGCGCATTATGGCGTCAGATCTGTGCTGATGTTTTTAATACTGAGTGCAGAACTTTGAAAAGCGAGGAAACAGCTGCCGTTGGTGCTGCAATTCAAGCTTTGTGGGCTTATGAAACTCAAAAGAACGGTGAACATAATATCTCGATCTGGACAGATAAATTTGTGAAACTCGGTCGCGCGGTTCATTTACCGGATAAAAAAAATGCGATGTTGTATAGGGAAATATATGATCGTCAGCAAAAATTGAGCACACAGCTGCTGCCGGTATTTTCAAGAAAATAATATAGAAACATGATTACTAAAACGCCAAAAATTATATACTTCTTACTTATCATTATTTTGGTGGTAGCTGCTGATGCATGGCGAAGAGCGTGGCAAAGAAATGATATTTCTGTAAGCCGGGAAATCAGCCCCTTAAGAAAACATATTCGAGAAATGAAACGCGATATGGACGAAACTAAAAGCCTTTGGCTTGAGCAATCTGCCGCCATTTCGAAATTAGAACAGCAATTGAATGAAGTAAACAGACTTGCTCTTAAACAATCTGAAAAGACACTTGCGTTGATAAATCAGGCTGACAATAAATTACTTGATGAATTGGTTAACGGGATCAATGTTAATTCTGAAGTTAAGGAAATTGTCGAATCGGAACAAAACAATATTTTAGAAAAGCCTGAACCTGAAATTATAATAGTGGCTGAGAATAAAATCAACAATGAAAAAATTGAAAATGATGTTGAAAAATCAGAACCTGTTAAATTAACGGAAAATAATGAAAAGGAATTAACCGGTTTTCCGGATATGTCCGCTTTAGTTTCAACTTCAGAAAAAAATGAAAAGGAATCAACCAATTTCCCTGATGTGGCTGCTTTAACTTCAACTAATTTTACCGCAAAAGTGGATGCAAATGTAAAAAAATCGGATCTTCCAGAAGCACCGCCTGTAAAAAAAGAATTGAAAAAAAAACATAAACTTTCACTGCCTAAACGCGTTACTTCCCTTCCGGCACATACCGCAATTCCTGAGGTGGTAATTCCGGATAAAAATCCTGACTTGACAAGCAAAACAATTAATGAAAAAATTGAGAATAAGCCTGATGTAAGAACAAGTATGTCAGAAAATATGCTTTCAGGAAGAAAAAAAGGTGTGCGTATGACTATGTCAGATATTCTTGAATCGTATGATGAAGTTAATGAAACATATATATCCGGTGATTAAATTGATCTTTATAACTAATAACAAATTTACCGTTATGAAAAAATATTTTCTATTTATAGCTTTGCTTTCAACAACTCTTTTTGCTGAAATGTTGAAAAAAGATGTCCATATATATTTTAATCCGGCAAAACTTACTACTGAATTGAAAGGAAATTCTACCCTTTTCAAATATAATGATAAAAATTGTAAGTTTGTTGTTCATGAACCCGGTTCACCTGTAATGCCATGCCTGCCGGTTTATGTTTTGGTGCCTAAAGGCGCAATGTTCAAATCGTGTACTGTTCGAGCTGAGATACAGCCGTTATGTGGAAATTTCAAACTTCACTGTCGCCGTTATGTTGCTGAAACAGCTTATACTGCAAAACGATATCCACCCAAATTAGCAGAATTTGTGGGGTATAAAGAAATAAACGGATATCGTACTTTTGAATTTAGAACATATCCGATTACTTGCCAACCGGGTGACAATTCTGTAAATAAAATACTTCAAGCTTCGTTGTCAATCAAATATGATGTTCCTGAGAATAACGGTTTTTATGATTGCTTTTCTTCAAAAGCGTTTGACAAAATTAAAAAATTGGTTGTTAATCCAAATGATCTAACGAGATTATCTTCTTCCAATTATGTGAAATCATCAATAAGAAGAGAATCTATTTTAAATTCCCGTGATCCACTTGCTCAAGAAACTTTCGCTACTAAAATAGAAAAAAATGTCTCCGACAAAAAACCGGATATCGCACTGACACCAAAACGTTCACCACTTGATGAATTGATAGATGACAAGCTATCCATTGATAATGACGGTATTGCTTATACCCCGATAACTTTTTGAATAATATAATAAACAGGAAAACTTATGAAAGCTCAAATCTTTGTTACTCTTAAGAAAAGTGTACTCGATCCGCAGGGATCTACTATTGAACGCTCATTAAAACAAATGGGTTATGATGATGTTGATTCAGTAAGAATCGGTAAATTTATTGAACTGGAAATAAACGGTGATGATAAAGAGAAAATACAGACGGAAATCGATGAAATGTGTAAAAAACTTTTCGTTAACCCGAACATTGAAGAATATCGCTTCGAATTACTCTAAACTTTATTTAATATGAAAAATTATAAAATAGGCGTAGTCGTTTTTCCGGGCTCAAACTGTGATTACGATTGCTATACTGCTGTTAAAAATATCATAAATTGTAACGTCGATTATATTTGGCATAAAAATACTGTTCCAGGCGATTTTGACGCTATTATTATCCCAGGTGGTTTTTCTTATGGCGATTACCTTCGCTGTGGCGCTGTTGCCAGATTGTCGCCGGTTATGACTACTGTCGCAGAACATGCTGAAAGAGGAAAACTTGTTCTCGGAATTTGTAACGGATTTCAAATCTTATGCGAAGCAGGTCTTCTTCCGGGTGCATTGTATATGAATAAAAAACTCGACTTTATTTGTGAATATACAAACATAAAAGTCGAACAAACTGATTCGCCGTTTACTTCTCTTTGCAAAAAAAATCAGGTGCTTAATATTCCTATCGCTCATGGGGAAGGGCAGTACACTGCGCAAAAAGATGTGCTTGATATGCTCGAAAATGATGGCAGAATCGCTTTTCGTTATTGCTCGCCTGAAGGTGAAATTAACGAAGATGTAAATCCAAACGGTTCACGAAGAAATATTGCCGGAATTCTTAATGAAAAAAGAAATGTTCTCGGTATGATGCCTCATCCGGAACGCGCTGCTGATAAAAAACTCGGATCAACCGACGGAAAATTGTTGATTAAAGCTATAGGTGAATGGATTAGTGGAACGATGGAGTAAGACGCGCTTCCCAGCGCGTCATGGATTAGTGGAACGATGGAGTAAGACGCGCTTCCCAGCGCGTCAT
>JAOZNZ010000879.1 GCA_029933535.1 bacterium
GGAAATAACAATTATACTTATCTTCTCACAAACGGATTTTCTGATAATTACATGACTTTCGCGACTCTTACCGGTGGATCACCTTATTATCCCACGAACAGTTTGATTGATAATTTTACTGTAAGAACTGTCGAATACGATCCTTATTCGGAATTTGGCTGGACAAGTGATTCCGACACTATGATCTCGACAGCTAAAACTTATACTCATAAAATTAAGTTTGATGCACATGACGGAAACATTACTGTAAACAGTGTGACGTTTGACGGCGTAACTGCTCTGTCCGATACTGACTGGGAATTTAATTCTGCTGACGGTGTTTATAATCTCGGGGCTAATATTGGTGTTAATAATGTTCAGCCTGAAGGAGGTAAATTGCTGGAATATATGAGTCTCGTGAACGGCGGTAATTCAGGTTATATTTACTTAACAAATCTTGTCGCTGGAGCTCCTTATAAATTCGCTCTGTACAGTCGCGGAATGAATACTCCGGTTATCAATCGTTATGTTTACATGGCAGGAAGTGATGGCGCACCGGCAAAAATTATTGACCAGAACCATTTCGGAAATGGAAACGGTCAGATAGACACTTATTATTATTTAGCACCGGAAGATGGTACTTTTTGTATTTCACTAACTTCGTTTCTGCCGGGACATGGATGGAACTATCACGCATTCAGCAACGAGGAATCCCCCATTCCGGAACCAATGTTATTTTGGATTTTAAATTTTGGATTTTGGATTATTCCCCCTTTGCTAAAGGGGGATAGGGGGATTTTTTCGAATCCAACGTCAAATATCTAACGTCTAACGTCAATTTATCAATTTTTATTTATTATCGCTTGTTCATTCAATCTTATAATTAAATTTGAACTTGTAACTCTGATATCACCGGAAGACTCGTCAATAAAATACGGCGCGCCCCACGGGTCGATTAACTCACCGACAACATAATCGTCTCCGGCTTTTTTCAGTTCTTTTAAACTTTGAATGCTTTTTCCTGTAACTATCTCATATCTGCTAATCATACCTGTGAGTTCAACTGCGTGCTTTTGCGCGCGAGCCAATTTCGAAGCTTCGTAAAGTTTATTGAATTGCCAAATTGCAAGAATCACAAGGATTCCGATAATCAGGACAACAACAATAAATTCAACAAGACCAAAACCTGATTTTTTTCTCTTCATTTTATTTTGTGTAAATTTTTGTTAATGACCATCAACAAATTTTGTCGAGTGTGTTACATTCTTCCTTTCTGCACCATAATTGAAATTTTATGAAATTTCAATTAACGGATTACGGACTTTCCCCCATACCATCTCAGGCGTTATTGGAAGCTCGTTTATCGAAATATCTAACGCATTGCAAACAGCATTAGCTACCGCGGGAGCTATCCCCATTAACGGCTGTTCACCAAACCCTTTTGCGCCAAACGGACCGTCCGGGTAAGGATCTTCAACAATTACGGGAATAATTTCCGGAGTATCTAAAGTTGTTGGAATAATATAAGTAGAAAAGTTAGGATTTAGTATTTTCCCTTTTTCACGAATTATATTTTCAGTTAACGCGTAACCAACTCCCTGTAAAGTTCC
>JAOZNZ010000209.1 GCA_029933535.1 bacterium
ATTGATTTTTTCATCATTATTCTCCGATTGGTTAATGTTTAATTAAAGTTGATTTTGTTTTAGAGATTTTTATTTTCTTCCTCCTTTTGTTTTAAGATTAGACAATTTAAATAAAAACATAATAAAGTATTAAGTAAGTTTATCAAAACATAAATTGCAAAAAGCACAAGCCATCTTAGATATTATAACACAAAAATAATAGAATGTCAAGTGCTCTATTTATATCGTTAAAAAACTAATTAAAATTAGTTTAAGGTTGTGTTCATGCCGAAAAACGTAAAAAATAAGTGTTGTTTTATAGAAAAAACTCCTGAATCTGATACTATTAGTTTAAAACTACAATACAGGACACTATGTACAATTCATTAAATGATCTGCCTGACCCGCAGCCGAAACTTGATGTTCGTTTGAAAAACGCTACTCCGCTTATGGAGCGGTTGTGGCGAATCGCTCTTTCTGATGTTGAATCCAATATAGTAGAAACGGATGACGGGAAATATTTTGGAGCCGGAAAAAGTTTTGGAGTCGTTGTTTTTACTCGCGACATTTCTTATTCGGGTGTGCTGGGCCTGAATAAACTTTATCCGGAAATTATGAAGCAAAGTTTGAGAGCGACTCGCGATGTACGTCTGCGCCTGGGTTTTACAGTTCAGAAAGAGTATGTCCTTGAAAATATTGACGTGCTATGGCAGCCGGAAGATATTTCAGAAGTGGGATTTGCTCAAAAATATCACACTAATTCTTATTGCAGACGAACTGATGATGTTGTATGGCTTTGGTGCGCTTATGATCTATTTTCGAAAACCGGGACGAAGGAAGACTGGCAATGGGTATATAAAATGGGGAACAAATTTTTTGAAGAATTTTATGATCCGTTTTTTGATTCGACTGATGACCTTTTTTATGGGCAGCGATCTCAGAAAAGTTTGGTTATGAAAAAGAAGCTGAAAAGTGGGAAGTAAGAGCAGCGTTTTTTCCGGAAGATAATATTTAGCCGCAATAATACGTCCTGGCCGTTTGTCGACACATTTTTCATCAAAGCTCTTGAGAAAAGTGATGGCAAAGACAGAACTGAATTGAATGCCGCGCTTCTCGCTCGGACGTGTGTTGATGATGGAACCTTTCATGAAGTGGTAGACTTTCGTGATAAAAAGGTAAGGGGGTCGGGAAGCCAACTATGGACAGCGGCATCATTTATAGATACATGTTTCCGCGCCGGATTGGTGGTATAATTTAATGCAGTACGATTGCATTGCAGAACGATTATTTTTAAAGATTTAAATTCTTTTACCCATAAATTTGACTTTCGGTCAAATTTCCTCAGCCGTGCCTGAATTATTATTTGACGATTTGGTGATTTGACGATTTAATGATTTAAAATTATATTAATCGTTTCAATCGTTTCAATTATTAAATAATTACTGGCACGGCCACTTGACAACTTCATACGAATATCGCATAATATACGTATGAAAACCACATTGGATATTGATAACGATTTGGTAAAAAAAGCTGTTGATTTAACTGGCATTTCAGAAAAGACCGCTCTTGTGCGTTTGGGCTTGAAAACACTTATCGCTTTAGAAAGCAGCAAACGACTTGCCACACTCGGTAAAACAGAAAAGTCGCTTCACTCCATCCCTCGAAGGCGTCCCACACGGAGAAAATAATGTTGCAGAATTATTAAATGTATCATATAATGTCAAACAATAGTTCAATTAAAAATACTTTTTTAAAATTCAACACCTGACACCCCGCCCATGGCTGGGCAAGCCTGACACCTTCTTATGATTAACCGTCGCGAATTTATTAAAAAGACTTCACTTGCAGGAATCGGTTTTCTGACCGGTTGTGCCGTTTCTCATAAATTATTTAATTCATCTTCACAACAACGCCCGAACATTGTTTTTATTTTCAGCGATGATCATGCTTATCAGGCCATCGGAGCTTATGGGGGTAGATTGGCCGCACTAAATCCTACTCCGAATATTGATCGTCTCGCAAAGCAAGGAATGCTTTTTGACAGATTTTTTGTTGAAAATTCTATTTGCGCGCCAAGTCGTGCGACACTTTTAACCGGGAAATTCAGTCATTTTCACGGGAAATTAGACAATCTCGGGAAATTTAATCATAATCAGCAGACTTTCCCGAAACTTCTGCAAAAAGCGGGTTACCAAACAGCTATTGTAGGAAAAACACACCTTGCCGGAGAAATTCAGGGATTCGATTATTGGGAGACATTGCCCGGGCAGGGACATTATTACAGACCGGCTTTTAATTCCCCGAAAGGAACAAAGATTGAAGATGGTTATGTTACCGATATTATAAATAAAAAATCTCTTGACTGGTTGGAAAATCAACGGGATCATGATAAACCATTTATGCTGATGGTTCATCAGAAAGCGCCGCATAGAACCTGGATGCCTGCATTGCGCCATCTTTCAAAATATGATGATGTTGAAATTCCGGAACCGGAAAATCTTTTCGATGATTATTCTTCACGCGGTAAAGCAGCTCATGAACAGGATATGACTATCGATAAAACTATGCGGCTGAAGGAAGACTTGAAAGTGCTTGGGAAATCAGAACGCGAAAAACGTATAAAAGAATTTGAAAAAACAGGGGAGCTGCCTGAAGGCGCGCATAATGAATATTATCGTATGACTCCTGAACAGCGTAAAGTTTGGAATGCCGCTTACGATCCGAAGAACGAAAAATTTGTTAACGCAAAATTGAAAGGTAAAGAACTAATAAAATGGAAATATCAGCGCTATATGAAAGATTATCTGCGTTGCATTTCCGGTGTCGACGAAGGTGTTGGTGAAATCATGGATTGTCTCGATAAAAACGGTTTGGCAGATAATACTGTTGTAATTTATTGCTCCGACCAGGGATTTTATCTTGGCGAACATGGGTGGTTTGATAAAAGATTTATGTACAAAGAATCTTTCCGGACACCTTTAATTGTTCGTTGGCCCGGAGAGGTCAAACCCGGTTCGATAAATAGTGATTTAACGCAAAACATAGATTTAGCGGAAACATTTCTTGATATTGCCGGTGTGTCAATACCGGATGATATGCAGGGAAAAAGTCTCGTGCCACTGTTAAAAGGAAAGACTCCTTCAAACTGGCGAGACTCTTTATATTATCATTATTATATGGAAGAAGCGCACGGAGTTACACCGCATTACGGAGTCAGAACCGATCGATATAAATTGATATATTTTTACAAAAACAACGAATGGGAATTTTACGATTTAGAGAAAGACCCGAATGAAATGAACAACGTTTACAGCAAATCCGAATATGCAAATAAGATTGTTGAGATGAAAAAAGAGCTTAAACGATTGCGGAAATATTATATTGTTGATTATAAACAGTAGTCACCCGATTTTTTTCTAATGGATGCAAATTAGGTGGTTTATAAGTCCGCCGGCTCACTTCGCTCTCCGTCAGCTACATTTGCAAACCGATGTAGCCGCGAGCGAGTGTTACGAGCTTGTGGAAGATAAAATCAAGATTGCAGAGACAAGTTAATAATAACACGTCCCAAAAGACGGGGAATTTCTTGTTACAAATATATGTAAAAAAGTATTTTTATGTTATAATTTTAATAAAACAATTCAAATCATCATGAAAAAAACAATTCTTATATCGACTGTCATATTAATCTCAATCGTTTCTAATCTCTTCGCAGTTGTTGAGACAAATGACATTAAGCGTACTTCAGCCCCCAATGGCTCTTTGCTTCTGGAATATAAATTATTTGATACAGTAGCGTCTGAATTTTTTGCCGGTCCAACGACGATTATAGACAAGAAAGGTGTGAAAATTGTTGATCTTGTCCGGATTGAAGGTTTAAGCAATTATCATTCGGTTTATTTTGATGGCAAGCTTCTGTTAATTGAAACTAAAGATGGGCTTTTGGCCGGGCAGATAAAAGTTATTTCATTTAAAGTCGGTAAAAAAGGCTTGAAAAAATTAAACGAAATAGTTTTTGACGATGCTAAATACGCACATGCTTTCGGGGAATTGATTGTTGTGACACTAAGCCCGGGGGGGGCGACCGATATAATAGTTTACAACAATAAATTATCGAAAAAATTATTTGAGATTCCTTCTTCTGATGCTGATGTACATAAGACTTATCCTAACGGTGTTGTTTCGCAAAGTCAAGATATAGGTGGACATAAAGAAGTTACTTATACGAAAAAAGGCAAACCCTTATCACAACATTCTATACCAATTCCCGCTGAAGGTGATCTTAAGTACAGGTATGATGATAAAGGTGGTTTGCTGTATTGGATTGAAACAGGTTCCGGGGGCAACTACACAAATTCTCCTATTACTTATGTCGATAAAAAAGGAAAGAAAATTCTGGACAATGCAGTTCTGGATGGAATTCCTGTTTATTGGTATGAATATGGCTGGAACACTAAGTATTTGTATTTAAAAGTTCCAGTTCAAAGTAAGATTCTCGTATATAAAATCGGAAAAAATACGGTCAAAGTTAATGAAAGCGATGCTGCTCCTGTGAATGATTTAACACTTGAAAAATCAAAAGTTTACGTTGTATCAAAAGAACCCGGCGGAGATATGAAAGTGACTGAATACGATAAAAATATGGAGAAAGAAAAATGGGACAGTCCATATTATAACAATGTAGATTACGTTAGCAAAGGCGTGTTTCAGGGGACGGACAGACAGACCAGCGGCACGGGCAAAGATATTACGGTTACCATTTTCAAGGGAACGAAGAATATTGCTGTACACAATTATTACGAACCTTGAAGTGAAATTAAAAATAATAATGGAGGAAGTTATGTCAAAAAAAATAATGATTATTTGCGGATCCCCGCGAAAAAAAGGCAACACAATGACTTTAGTAAATTGGGCGAAAACAGGAGCTGAAGAAACCGGTGCTCAAGTTGAAATAGTAGATGCTGCTCATTTGAATTATAAAACTAACGGCTGTATATCGTGTTACGGTTGTCAAAAATCTGATGAATTCAAATGTGTTATTAAAGATGACGCCGCAGAGATTTTAGCTCGCATGGCCGAACAGGATGTTATAATTTTAGCGACGCCGGTATATTTCATGGGAGTTTCTGCTCAACTGAAATTAATACTTGACCGAATGTTTTCTCTTGTAAAAATAGTTTCCGAAACGGATATTAAACACTGTCTTCAAAAACCGAAGTTCGGGTTTATAGTAACAGCAGGTGGTGATGAAAATGGCGGTTTGAATCTTACTATTGAAAATATTAAAGCTGCAACGGGTTTTTTCGGGAAAACGCTTGAAGTGTTTTCACTGCCTTTAGCGCCGATGAATCCTGAAGATCTTCTTTCGAATCCGGCGCTTAAAGAGAGAACATTAAATTTCGGGAAAAAGCTCGTGGAATAAATAAAGTTTTCCCTGCAAAATAATGAATAGCAAAATGATTTAAAATTAAAATAAAAGAAATTTGGCAGAATAATTTGTGGCAGAATAATTAAGAAAAGAAAAATAATTTATTGTTTAATAAAAATTAATTTAATTGTATTTGTATTAAAATGGTTCTGTCACTAAATCGTTTTGTCGATAAAGAATTTTTCTTGAATTTTGTTGTTTGTTTCAATCTAATATTTACATCGGTATAGAATCGTGATTATTTCCAATTTGACGTTTCCAGTTTACAATCCATGGATCTTTTGTATCTTCCTGAAACTTCTTTGTTTTTTCTTTTAACTCTTCCAAAACTTTTGCATATTTCGGATCGGAAGCTAAATTGTTTATTTCATCAGGATCTTTTTTTATGTCATATAATTCGAATTCCGGTCGATGAAGAAAAGAATTTAACGAACGTTTGCCAAAATTTTTATCGCCGCTTTTAAGTAAACTCTGCCAGGTTTTTGATTTCCACATATCATTTGCAGTTGGAAATTCCAATGGATGTGCCAAGTTCCATAACAACTTGTATTGCCGCTGCCTTATCACGCGCATAGGATAATACATAGTTACTTCATGAAAAGTATGCGATCCATAAACTTCGTCCCAGCCTTTAGGTTTTTCTTCGCTTAATATCGGAATAAAAGACCGCCCGTGAAATTCTGATTTATCATATTTTATACCGGCATAATCAAGAATGCTCGGAGCAATATCTGTCCAGCTAACCATCCCGTCACAAACCACCCCGGCATTCGCGGGGCTCGCACCTTTTTTGATTTGATATGGGTCGCGAACGACACACGGCAATTTCATTCCCGGTT
>JAOZNZ010000210.1 GCA_029933535.1 bacterium
AAAAGAGATTCCTTGAAATATTTTTCCGCTTCTTTCCTGTTTCCTAAATGCAGATAGAATAAGCCGGCAAGATAATAATCAGCAGAAGAAGCAGTCTCACTTTTCAATTTCGTGAGCAAATCTGCCACAATTTTATCTGATTTAAAAAAGGAAAAACTATAATGTTTAGGCATTTTTTCAAGACGCTGAATCGCTTTTGAATACAATCCCATTTCAATTTCCGCCATAAGTTTTTCTTCTTCTATTGCCAGCCTTGGAATTTTTGATGCTTCATTTAACTTTTTTAAAGATTCTCCCCATTGTTTTTGACCTGCAGCATAACCGGCTTCGTAAACAGTAAGTGCCTCATGAGAATTAAGTGAAAAAATGCGAAGTAATTTTTCACGCAACTTGAGCAACCGTCTTTGTCTTGTCGGTCCTTTAGCTTTCTCTAGTTTCGGAGGAATTCGAACTCTGTAATATGCTGCAGCAGCACGTCCGGCTCCGACAAGGCTCGTAAAAACACTAAAAAACAGGAAAGCATATAACAAGGTATAAACCCTCTTTTTTTCAGAAAATTCGTTGTCTGCCGTTCCTCGTAATATGAGTATATACACTAAAGCGCAGTCAATTAATTTTGTACCTTTTAATATTGCTTCTACAACACTTGTTTTTTCTGTGTAAGCACGGGTTATTTCCATCAAAGTCAACAATACTCCAACTGAAAGTATTCCAATAAAAACATACATATCGCTTTGTGTAAATTTGCTTGCAAATTCTTTAAATGATTTTTTTCGTGCAAGTAACGGGAGCAACCATAAAACTGTTGCAATTAATATTATACCAAGCGAAACAACACGGTAAAAATTAAATGCCTTTGCTCCCTCACCAAAAAAAGCGACACCATTTATCGCCGGATCAAAAAGCCACAATATATATGCGTATGAGCCGGCAATAAAACAAACTCTGACATAACTTTTTTGAAACTCTCCGGGAAACGTGATACATATAATTGCCAGCGACATGCCTAATATTAAGATGCGAATATATTCAACGATAAGCAAGTTTAGGCAAAACAATAACGAAACGGCAAGCAAACTTACCATCAACCACATGATTGTTTTTTCAAGAGGGGTACGTTTCATTTAGCATTCCCGTATCAAATTTAAAAATAGTTATTTTTTACAATTGTGATGTGTCCTTATTCTTTTTATTGCTATCTTTTTTTCTTTTCTTCTTATCTACCTTTTTCTCGCGGTAGCCATAGCCGTAAGCATAACGATAATAATTATAATAATAATAATCGTAATAACTTGCACGGTATATGTTAACATTGTTAAGTATTACTCCAAACACATGCCCGCCAACTTTCATTAATCCATTGATTCCACGCTTGACAATATCACGGTGTGCTCGGCCGCCGCAAACAGTAAATATAACTCCATCAGCCATTCGTGCAAGAATAGCCGCATCAGTAACAGCAATAACAGGCGGAGTGTCAATTATAATTCTGTCGTATCTTTCACTCATTTTATCAAGAAGTATCTTTAGACGCGGACTGTTAAGTATTTCTACAGGATTTGGAGGAATTGGTCCTGCAGGTATTACAAACAATGTTTCGATTGGAGATTTATGAATAATTTCATCCAAAGTTGCATTGCCGGTTAAATAATTACTCAATCCTTTTTCATCACCTTCCAGAGTAATAACTTTATGTATTCTCGGGCGACGCATGTCAGCATCAATAATCAACGTTTTATCTCCTGCTCTCGCCATAACTTCAGCTATGTTAATTGCAGTTGTCGTTTTTCCTTCTGAAGGTCCGGTACTTGTTACCACTAATTGTCTTACAGGTCGGTCAGATGAAAAAAGTATATTAGTTCTTATCGCCCTGTAGTTTTCCGCAATAGTACCTTTAGGTTGATTCTCAACTATTCCTTCAATCGCTGCTAAATCCTGAGTTGAGGAAACCGTTGGAATTAAACCAAGAAATGGAACTTTCAAAAAGTTTTCCACATCAGTTGGAGATTTAATCGTATCATCGAGATATTCTATAAAAAATGCAATGCCTACGCCTAATATCATTCCAAATATCATCCCGAAAAGAACATTCACTGTTTTTCTTGGCTTGATGGGTCGGGTAGGAGGTTTAGCTTTATCGATAACATTGATGTTTCTCGGATCAAATTCATCTTTGGTAGATGTCCATTCTTCAGCCCGGCTTAACAATATTGTATAATAATTTTGCGCGGCAAGTATTTTCTTTTTGAAAGAATTATACTGCGCGCTTAGATTATCGAGTTCAATTATACGATCTTTTTTGCGTTTGATTTCTTCCTGCATTTCAGCTTTTGCCTGTTCAAGCTCAAACTTTTTTATATCACCAAGATTATCATTGCCTGCGATCTTTTTTTCTAAATCATTCAACTGTGATTGTAATCTTTTTAAAGTGTCTTTGGATGCCGTAAGATCAATATTAAGTTCTACAATATTATTGTCTTGTCTGAATTTTTTGAAGTCTTCTTCGCGTTCACGAATTACTCTTTCATGCGCTGTAGCCTGAGAATCAAACCATTCACCGTAGTGCTTAACTATCGACATTTTACCGTCAACAGATTGTTGAATATACATTTTTGCTAATGTATTTGCATACAAAGCCGCTTTTTCAGGACTCCCATCCTCAACACACAAATGAACAAGCTGACTTCGCGGTACAGGTTTTACCCTTACTTTTCCAAGAAAAGCGTTTATTTTCTGCTCTTCTGTAGTCGCACCTTCAGGAGAAAACGGGGTTTTCATGCTCGTAAGTTCATTTAACATTGCTCTTATAAGGCTTCTACTACGAAAAAGTTTGATTTGTGTCTGGAAAAAATCGTAATCTCTTCCGCCACTGTAAAACGCATTATCAAGGCCCGGCAACACTTTCATGCTACCGCGTTCAATACGCAGCATTGTCTTGGCTTCATATACTTCTGTTGCCATTACGGAATATATAAACGCAATAGCCGTTGTTGTAATTGTAATTCCAATTATTAACGGTGCGTACTTTAATAATATTCTCGCATACATTCTGAAGTCGCGTTCTTTAACATCTTTTTGATTGTTTTCAAGTATTCCGCTATTATTTTCCATACTTCTCCATTTATTAATAGTTGTTCGTTTATTTTATACCTGCTATAGATGAAGGCACATCGTTTATTATTTTGTTTATAATTTCTTTGCCGAAATTATTATTTACTATTTCACAGGCTTTTTTATAATTCTTATATCCTGAAAGTGAATGAGCATCTGAACTTAACGAATCTACTTCATCTCGTTTTAATAATTCAAATGCTATTTTCTTGGCGGTTGGTCCATGCACACCGACAATGCTTTCTGCATCAACTTGAATCTTAACTTCACGAAAGCGCAATTCTTTAATCAAATCGATATCCTGCTGAATGAGACTATTCCTTTCCGGATGTGCTAATATAATTTTAGTTCCTTCAATCATTAAAGAAAAAAAACCTTCTATTACTGACGCTTTATTAATACCATTGGGCAGTTCCACCAACGTATAATTCCTGCTGCCCGAAATACCGAAATCTTCACCGTTAAGGATGCGTTTAATGTGAACATCAGTAAAACTGATCTCCCATCCGCCAATTATTTTTATACTAATTCCGGCATCACAAACAGCTTCTTTCAACAGTTTAAGAGCTGCCTCTCTTTTTTTCGGAGGTGTTGGAAATAAATCGCTGTAATGAGGTGTCGCAACTATATGCGTGATTCCGGTCTCTGATGCGTATCTGATCATCTCCAAAGATTTTTCTAATGTTTGAGCACCATCATCCACCCCGGGAAGGATATGCGAGTGCAAATCCACCCATCTCCCTGGAGGAATAAAATCGATCGATTTTTTATTAATTTTAAATAGTTTAGCCCACAAAGTCATAATAATCACTTGTTAAAAGTAAATAAATTATAATGAAAACGGCAAAAAAACGCAAATGTATTCTCAACTTTTTCACGAAAAATAATGAAATTTGCAATTATAAGCTAAAAATGGTATGATATAAATACGTATAGATTTGGGAAATACTATCAACAGGCGATAGTTCCAACAAGAAATTCTTAGTAATGGTGGAGAATACCGGGTTCGAACCGGTGACCTTCTGGCTGCCAGCCAGACGCTCTCCCAACTGAGCTAATTC
Source organism: bacterium (assembly GCA_029933535.1). Lineage (GTDB taxonomy): Bacteria > Auribacterota > UBA3054 > UBA3054 > B51-G9 > B51-G9. Next base: position 4,173 of record JAOZNZ010000210.1, read on the forward strand.
CCCACTCAAGTCTTTAAAATTTTATCAAAAAAAGGAGTGTAAGTCAATGGTATCTTTTTATCCTATGACCTTTAAACCAATCTATAAACCAAAAATGTGGGGCGGAAGAAGATTTGCCACACTGTTTAACAGAGAATTGCCGGCAAGTGATCCCATTGGAGAATCATGGGAAATCAGCGATAGAAAAGATGGTGTTTCTATTATCGATTCAGGTGAATTCGCCGGGATGTCTCTGGAGAATTTCAGACAAAAATTCCCTAAAGATCTTTTCGGAGAACAAGTCGATGAATATAAAGATCGCTTCCCGTTACTTTTGAAATTTCTTAACGCTGAAGAAAAATTGTCACTGCAAGTTCATCCAGACGATAAATATGCACTGCGCTATGAAAATGATCTCGGTAAAAATGAAGCTTGGTTCGTTGTAGATGCTATGCCGGATTCCGAGATTGTCCGCGGTTTCAAGGCTGGAATAACCCGTGACAAAGCAAAAAAATCAATAGAAAAAAATAAAATTGAATCCATTCTATATTCTTTTAATGTTGATACCGGCGATGCAATTTCTATTCCTACAGGTACTGTTCATGGTATTGGAAGCGGTCTTGTTCTCGCTGAAATCCAACAAAACTCCGACGTGACTTACCGCTTACATGATTACAATAGAACTGACAAGAGCGGCAACAAAAGAGAACTGCATATAGAAAAAGCATTAGATGTACTTAGTTTTAGAGAGATCGGATTACCAAAAACAAAACCTGTGCAAGTTGAGCCGCTGCATTACAGATTATCCGTTAACGATCACTTTTCTTTCTACTATTACAATTTCCGGGAACCTATTCACGAATATTCTATTAATCGCTTCAGAATATTGTGTAATGTTCAAGGTCATGGTACTATTATTTCTCCGGAAGGATTGTTTGAAGATGTTGACTTTCATCCCGGAACTTCTATCCTTATTCCGGCTTCAGTTAAAGATTACAGCCTTGTTCCCGCGACTCACTGCGTTATGCTTGATATCATTCCGGGAAAATATATGATTAGAAAGAAAAAAAGAAAACTTCTTGATGAATAATAAAAAAGCCCCGAAGCAAAAACTTCGGGGCTTTTTTATACTTAATTGATTTTCTAAAATCAATTACCATAAATAATAATTCCCCGACCATAAAACGTATATCGCAAGAAGTAAATTCGATACAGCATGCGCAGCGACAACCAATTGCAAATTTCTTTTATAGTAGTAAAGCCAGAAAGTTAATCCACCCCATATAACAGCGACAAGCCACCAGGGATGACTCATTGTATATAGAGCTAAAGCAATTAAGAAACCGCGTTTGGAAAAATAACCAATAGGAACGCGCTGGTAATAATCTTCTTCAGCAAAGCGCGGAACAGCTGATCTTATCAGCAATTCCTCCCAAAAAGGAACTAATATTGCCGCACCCATTATTCTAAATGCTATAAAAATTGTCCGCCAGTGTCCGGCTAAATCTTTAAATGGCATATAAGTGGCTTCCGGTACACCATCAACCACTTTTGTGCCATACGTAAATGAAAGTGCGATATTTTCATTACCAAGTATAGGAATTTTAGCAAACATAACGTCAGGGAAAAAATGGTATGGCGCAATCCATAATACTATACCTACAATACCTACAAGTACCGCTAACAACCAGTCTTCAACCGGTACCTCGCGTTTACTTTTAAGCTCAGGATATTTTCCTTTTTTCCAGTACCACAGTAATAACGCGCCGGTTGCAACAACGGCTATCGGATATGCAATGTAGGGTCCTGTTATTGTTGCAACAACTCCAACAATAAGCATATGACACATATATGGAGCCCAATGCTGCTGCGAATAAGAAATAAGTTTCCCGGCCGGCATTATAGCGCGTTTCTTTGGCGTTTTATAATCTAATCCTTTGTTAATCCACTTATACATAATTTTTTTGGTTTGTAATCGTTAATCGTTAATCGTTAATCGTTATTCGTTATTCGTTAATCGTTAATCGTTATTCGTTATTCGTTATTCGTTATTCGTTATTCGTTAATCGTTATTCGTTAATCGTTA
>JAOZNZ010000880.1 GCA_029933535.1 bacterium
TGCCTGGTTCCAGCTTGACATTAAGCTGGAAGCTTAATCTACTTTAACGGCACTCAAAAAATGTTAATCGACAACTGAATAGTTCATCTTGCCGTCAGTATTTGGTTTTCCGGCAATTATAATACGCTTGTGCCTTTCAGCAAGAATTTTATCACCTTCTTTTCCGGAAAATTTTCCGTCACCATTCAAATCTTTGATAACCTGTAACTCTACGTTAATGGTATACGCTGAACTACTTACACAAACAAGGTTAGCTATCCGTTGGAAATTATTGATGGTCATTCCACGTACTTTAATAAGATCTCCAAGTTGTTTATAAGGTTTAAGTGCGGATTTATCATCATCTCCTTTGCCTGCTGCGATATTCTTCGCAAGTTCATTATTAACACCCGGCAGACAGGAGATAAGTCGCGCCGGTGCAGTATTAACGTTTATGCGTCCGTTTACCGGAACGGGAGTAATAACAGCATAGTTAAACCAGGCGTATCCTGAACGTCTTTGGCGTTGAGTTGCGGCATCACTTAAGATATCTTTTTTATCTTCGGATGAGGAATCGACCAATTGATGCGGAGTAATTCTCAATTTGAAATCACCATCTTCAGAAACATGACAAGGCGAGATTTTTCCTGCATAAAGATTATCTGATTTATCGTATTTTTTATTTTTGCAAAGAAGGTCAAAAGACTTGGATTTATAATTATAAACTTCAATATCCAGCGGCGCGTTATTATTCTCTTCAAGAAATTCTGTTGTATCAATTGCGTCATTAAGCCCGAAAATATAAAGGTCATATTTTCCGGGAATAGGAATTCTTTTTTTCCACGTCCATTCACCTTTGCAATTTTCTTTTCTTGTAAAACATAATGGGGTTTTATATCCAGGACCTATTGAAAATAAATCATCCTTTTTTGCCGACAATGATTTTAATCCGGGCGTTGAACGCGGTTTTTGATATTTTTTAGGATCTGTAAGAAGAATGCTTTTTCTTGTGTTTCCAAATACAGGGAAACATTCACCACGCATTTTGCCCGTCATGAAACGGAGGGTTTGTCCTTTCCACTGGTCGATTTCCCAGTTGGTATTTTTGGTAACAATAATACTGTTTCCAACGGAAGAAACAGCTTTTAACGTGGAATCCCAACCTTTCACTTTCGTCGCTTCGTCCGCTGCATTAAGTCTGATTACAGATGATCATGCATTTATTGCTAAATTGTTTGGGACAGTGGACACAACTGCAGATTCACCTGCATTAGGAGATGAAACAAATGTAGTTACACTTGGAACTTCAAGAACTAAATTCAATGCAACATTTCAATATACTGATGCTAATGGTAATGATGTAAAAATTGAATGTGTTGATTGTGTAGCAACAGATCATGAATTTAGTAACGAAGCAGAAGGTGTACTTGAAGAAAGCTTTAGTTTCAACGTAAAACCAAACGATGTAACTATAACTACAATAAAAAAAGCCGTATAAGCTAATCTAGTAGAGTAAGGCAAAGGCATGACGAGATAATACTCATGACAGAAGAAAACAAAACAAAAGAAAGGGAAAGTGAAAAAGTAGATCCTAAAGAAAAA
>JAOZNZ010000881.1 GCA_029933535.1 bacterium
TGGCGATTTGAGAAAGGAACAAACGGAACAAGACATATTGGTAATTATGATAACTGGTATTTAGATTCTTCCGGTAACTCTAATAATTTATCTGCTGAAGCGGATGAAGATAATCCTTATTCGACAAACGATGTTCCTTTTGCTACAGTGCCATTAACCGGTGTAACAAATTTACTTGCATTATCATTTAATAACATGGCTCTTGCTACTTGTGGCACAAACGGCGAACAAGTAGCTATTAATAATCATTATTTTACAAATGGTTTTACAGTCGAGTGCATGGTAAAATATCATGATTTTGGTTTCCAAGTTGCAGTTGGTAATGATGGAAGACCGACTCCATACGGCGATCCACTTTTCGCGTTGAAATTTAGAGACCAAACCAACCATCCTCTTCAGCTTGCATTTTTTGACGGAGCCGGTGTTATTCACAAACTTTACAGCGAACGTTCTATCATTACCGGAGTTTGGTATCGTGTCGCGGCTGTTTGTGATAATTCCAATGCATATCTTTACATTAAAACCTGGGAAGAATATGTGTATCAACTTGAAGCTACAGAAACAAATGTAATTGGTGGACTTTATCACGCAGTGGCGAATTGGACAGTCGGGCGCGGTAAATGGGGTGTTAATCCGGATAGTTACCTCAACGGATGCGTTGACGAAATTCGTATTAGCGATGTGGCATTGGACAATACACAATTTCTCGGATATGAAGAAATTCCGGAACCGTCTTTATTTTTATTAATCATTTGTCAATTCTTATTAATTAATTATTTAAGAAAATCAAGATTTTGATCATTTTTGGTATAATTAAAAGAATTAAATAAATTTATGAATAAATGTTAGAATACCAAAATGGTAAATAAAGCAAAAAAAACTAAGAAAAAATTGGTGAATATTTATTCATCTCAAAAGAAAAAAGTCAGACTGCTTGATATTGCAAAGCAATTTAATCTTGCTGTCTCTACTGTCTCGCGTATTTTAAATGGTTCACCGGAAAATATCAAAGCATCTAAAGAAACAAGAAAAAAAGTGTTAGATGCAGCTATGGAGCTTGGCTATGTAACCTATAAAATCCCTGTAAAATATCATAAAGGTATTCGCTCGATTATGATTATTAGCCATTATCCGGAAGAAATATTTTATCAGAAAGTTATATCCGCAATAGAAAGAACATTTCGTTTTAAAGGATATGCCTGCTATCTTAGTTATACAGAAGGAAACTTAAAACAAGCAAGTGAATTGGTAGATGCTCTTGGTGAACGTCTCACCTCCGGCTGTGTTATTTTCCAGAACGAAGGCGAAGTCTTTACAGAAGAAAATAAAATCAAACTTGAAAAATTGAAAATCCCGTGCGTGGTTGTTGATCATCATCCTGTACCGTGTCCTTCTTTTGTTTCAACAATTGAACTTGACCACGAGCAAGCCGGGTATGATATTGCTTCACATCTTTTGCTTCTGGGTCATCGTCGGTTTGCGTTTTTAGGTGTTCCAAATGTGTCTTCTTGTTCGGAAAGAAAAAAAGGAATTGAAAAAAGACTTGCAGAATCAGGATTGAAATTAGACCCGAAATTT
>JAOZNZ010000882.1 GCA_029933535.1 bacterium
AATTAACAGAATTTAAAATATATCGTTTGTCACAATTAGTCATCTCAGGCATTTTTCTGTCGCGGCATTTCGGACAAACGAAATAATTTTTATCGTTTTTCTCCGTCCAACTTAAAGACAAATGCTTATCAAGAATTTCTTCCGCGTCGCAAAAGCCGTGTCGGAATTGCGGTCTTCCGGCGATTTTTTCTCTTCGCGGATTATTAGCATATAGGATTCCGTCATCAAAAAAGTTCTTTTTAAAATTACTTCTTACATTAGAAACGATTTCAGAATAACCGGCATTTTTTTCTTCCGGTAAAAGATTTTCTATACGGGCATAATTTAAGAACCGTTCACCGCCTTCAATAAATAATAAAGTCGCTTCAGCGGAACCGTGATACATTAAATTCTTCGGAAATGTTCCGCCGGCAATGTAAGTTTCATCACAACTGAACTCAAGCATATCACCTGCAATATGCGGCAATTGGATTTCGAAAGCCCATTTTAGAAGTGGAAATACTTCATCAATATATTCTTTGTCTTTTGTGTGTTCAAAATAATTGAAGAAACACATTAAAAGATAACCTGTATTTTCTACCTCGTCGTTAATGAAAAGAAGCCTTGAATTGTCGTTGTCCATTCCCTCAGCGTTATACAAATCTCCGAATACTTTAAATTTATTCCACCAGAAATCTAATACGCCTTTTGCTTCATCAATATAGCCAAGTTCAAGCATGCATCTGACTACACCGGCTTGATCGCGGATATAACCCATTGGATAAAAGTGTCCTGCAGCGAAAGCTCCGCTTGAAGACTGTTGAGTTTTGTTTAGTACTGAGATAGAATCAATTGCGAAAAGCATTTGGCTTTTCAGGGAGTGAGTATCGGGGATTATTTTTTCAAAGTCATTCCGTTTAGCTGAAAATTTTTCCCAATATTTTTTTACATTTTCAAAATTTTCTTCAGATTCTTCTGATAAATAATTTCTTACAGTTTGTACCGCATCGGGATACATTTTGCAGCTTGAAAAAATAAGTTCGCTTTCACCTTCGTTGACAATAATGGTATTTTTATCCGCAAAAGAAATATTGCCACGGTGAGTAATAATCAAATTTTGTTCGTGATTTGTTACCGCACCGGCGAAAAAAGGAGTTCCGATAGGAATCCGAATCATCAGCGCGTCACTTTGACCAAAATATTTTTTGAGGGTGAAAATCTCGCCGGTATTATCGATTGAGAATTTTATTGGTGCGTCAAGTTTGAATTTTCTGATATAAATGTTTCTGTCAGGCAAAATATAATCAGTGATTTGACCTGTTTGATTTTCTTTATCAAAGATCTGATGCGTCCAAATAGCAGTTCCGTAATTTCTTTCACTAACGGTTTTGATGTTGTTTTCATCTTCAATATTCATTCGTAGGAACGATGCAGAACTGTATGGAGGTCCGTAAAAATTTATGATATTCGGGCCTATGTGATAGATAAGCATCTCGCCATTCCCAATGGAATGTACAGCGCCATCATCGGCATTTTTATTCCGGATTTTGGTATATTTGTTCATTGTATTTTTTATGGGAGTTATGGGAGTTATGGGA
>JAOZNZ010000883.1 GCA_029933535.1 bacterium
CATTATTATTTAAAATAGGACTCGCGGTAATTTTAAATGTTCCGTCACTGCCGATAATTTCGGTTTCGCCATTATCATAATCAATCATAAGCTGGCAAATCACCCCTGGTTTGCCATAATTCAAGCCCTTACCCCAAACAATATCTTGATTATACCATCCGTTACCGAGAATTATTCCTAACGCATTATCGCCGGATTTTAATAAATCTAAAATGTCGTAAACTACATAAAAAGCGCGCTGCTCATAATCAGTCTGCGCGGGATCAAGAACATGATCACCGACTTTTTTGCCATTCAGATAAAGTTCATAATAACCAAGTCCGCAGATATAAGCTCGCGCGCGTCTGATATTTTTTTTCGCCGCAAACTGTTTTCTGAACATAGGAGTCTGAATTTCAGGAAAACCAATCCATTTTGCTGACCATGCAGGTCGATTTTTATCCTGGTAATCCAAAGAATCTAAAAGTCCCATTTCCCAAAAAGCAGGTTCAGAGGAATCTGAAACTTTTCCATCTCTATCCCAGACACAAACTTTCCAGAAACATTCCTGAAGCGGTTTGAGTTCCGCACCTGCATATTCGATCTGTGAAGTTATGCCGGATACAACTTTTCCGGAATCCCACAAATCAGCCTTGCCGGCGTTAAGCTGTTCTATGCTTCCGGCAACATGGATTTGATATGCAGTTTGATATTGTCCACGCTGATCAGATTCAAGAATCCAGCTCAGCCGGGGATTTAATATATCTATTCCCAGAGGATTATCCAGATACTCACATTTCAATTTTTGAATTTCAATTTTGTTCATAATCCCTCCAAAAGTTTTTTTATTAGTTGTATAAACAAAAAATATAAGTTTGGGGTTGCTCGAAAACGATGTTTTTGCCAAAATTCACCCGCGACAGTTTTATTCCCCCTTTCTTAAAGTGGAACATCCCGGTTATTCCATCGGGAGTAGGATTCAGGGGGATTTTAATTTTAGTCGCGGGAAAAACTGAGAAGACATCTGACTATTCAGTATTCACAATGGTTTTCTCGCTATTTTTATGTTCACCGACACAAGGTCGGCGGGACATTAACCTTTTCGAGCAGCCCTACTCAGGATAAGCAACAGACTTTGGATTTAATGTTTCCACCAATTTATTTTTTAACGCCCAGGCATGAAAAAAGTTTCCACGAGGATTATAATGACCAATAAAATATTGTTTCAAATAATCTTCAACACTTATTTTATATTTCGCATAATCTTCAAGATGTGCATCCATTAAATCCACATAAGGCAGTTTTTTCTTTTTCATGAAATCTTCAAATTCTTTATCAAATCTGGTTCCTTCATTTATCATTTTTGCGATGTCATAACCTCCGAATGAAAGAACATAAAGGACTTTCTTATCATTCTTTTCTGCATATTCTTCTACAAGTTCTACAATCCGCATAGAAGCGTATAAAGCTGCTTTAACGTGCAATTCAACGGCAACTTTACTGACGGAATCTGCGTTATCTATTTTTGTGTTAATCCCAAAAGTTGTGGCAAGTTTTTTTATTTTGTCGTAACTTCTATCTACTTCCATATCCGCAG
>JAOZNZ010000884.1 GCA_029933535.1 bacterium
AAATGAACGTGATAATACACGTTACTTCGTTAGCATGTCAAAATAATTTATAAACTATAATTCGTGAAAAAAATGAAAAATATAAACGAAAGGAAAATGACGAGTATTTTTGAACGGTATTTGACTGTTTGGATAGGGTTGTGCATTGTCGGTGGAATTATTCTCGGTAAAATTATGCCCGGATTCGCTAAATCATTAGACGGGCTTGCAATAAATGTTAATGGAGCACCTGTTGTTTCAATTCCGATAGCGATCTGCTTATTTTTTATGATGTATCCGATAATGGTAAAGATAGATTTTGCATCAGTGGTAAAAGCGGGTAAAAGCGGAAAACCGGTATTTCTGACTCTTTTTATCAACTGGGCAATCAAGCCATTCACAATGTACGCGATTGCGATATTTTTCCTTGGTTTTCTGCTCAAAAGTTTTATCGGTGTTGATGCCGTCGATTTTGTTAAAATGCCTTTCGGACTCAACTTACCGGTCGGTGAACACCACGGCGCGGGAATTGTAGTTTTGCGCGAAGGAATTAAAATGCTGCAAATACCTCTGTGGAGAAGTTATCTTGCAGGTTGCATTCTGCTCGGAATTGCTCCCTGCACGGCAATGGTTCTCGTCTGGGGTTATCTTGCGAGAGGCAACGATGGATTAACATTGGTAATGGTCGCAATTAATTCTTTGACAATGTTAGTTCTTTACGGAATACTTGGCGGATTTTTACTTGGTGTCGGCCGATTACCTGTTCCGTGGCAGGCGTTAGCGCTTTCGATCACAATTTATGTTGCGTTACCGTTGTTTGCGGGTTATTTATCACGGAGATACATTATTGCGAAAAAAGGTGAGGAATGGTTTAAGGAGAAGTTTCTACATATTTTAACGCCAATAACCATTATTGCTTTATTAACAACACTTGTTTTGCTATTCAGTTTCAAGGGTAAAGTTATTTTATCGAATCCGCTTACAATTCTCTGGATTGCGATTCCGCTTTTTATTCAAACGATTTTTATTTTTGGTCTTGGATACACGTTATCAAAGTTTTTAAAACTGAAATATGAAGATGCCGCTCCTGCGGCGATGATTGGCGCTTCAAACCATTTTGAAGTAGCGATAGCCACGTCGGTAATGATTTTCGGTTTGTCCTCCGGTGCGGCATTAGCGACAGTTGTAGGAGTATTAATAGAAGTGCCGTTAATGTTAATGCTGGTAAAATTTTGTTTAAGGACGCAAGATTGGTTTGAGTAAGCTATTTAATTCTGCTTTTTGCGTATTCGCCGGGAGTAACACCCATAATTTCTTTAAATTTTCTAACGAAATAGCTTTTATTTTTGAAGCCTACACGCTCGGCGATTTTTGACACAAAGATGTTTTCCGTTACGAGCAAAAGCGTGGCAATAGAGATACGCTGTTCAATGATATAATTAGCGGGAGTATGCCCGGTAGTTTTTTTAAATAATATACGAAAGACCTGAACATTGAGGCCTGAAATTTCAGCGAGTTCATTTAAAGTAATTTGTTTATCGATATTTTCATTAATATAATTAAGTACTTTTTCGATTCTAAAAAGTTGTTTTGCTT
>JAOZNZ010000211.1 GCA_029933535.1 bacterium
TATTTCATAGCGCCGGTCAAGAGCTTGTGTTACTTTATATTAGAGTTTGCGTTTTGTTAATGTTATCACGCTCAAAAAAATAAATCCTATGAACACGGGTTCAGGAATAGGAATGACTTTTTTGTTGCTGAATGCGTAAAAATGCCATGGATTGTTGATAGGAGTGGTTGAAATCGAAAATACACCATCAGCATTAGCTGTATATCGATATGTCAAAAGTTGACCGTTGTTTGCGCCAAATTCATCCTGGTCAACTTCTGTTATAAAAGTACCATCACTTGTTGCAATGTATGACCTTCGACCGCCTGCACCTTCAAAACCCATGCTGTATAGCGTTAAAATATATTCCTGACCGTTAATAAGACCGGTAAGAGTAAGCGAGGCGGCATTATTACCTGAAGCGGGATACAAAAAGTTTGTCAGTATATTTTTACTTGCCGGAGTAACGTTTGGATTAGCACCTGTGAAACTGTTAAGCGCATTACCATCAGCAGTTCTTAACTCCCAACTTGAACCACTCATAGCTGCTATGCCTGCGCCGGTAAAAGTTTGACTATTTATAACAACATCAGCTGTATCAGCGAGATTTACAGTATGAGTGTAAGTGTTCGTGTAAAAAATCCCTGAATCCGCGTCACCCGTCCACGCTGCTGTTGTAATAGCGTTGCTTGCAGGCGTCATAACATTTAAGTTATCAATATTAGCATCTGTTTCGGCTACTATAAAATTTATATAATTATTTGTAAAACCGCCCGGATTGGTAATAGTATATTTTTCACCACCTGTAATTTGCATTGGGTATGCTTTATCGTTAATGAACATTGCGATTTGACCATCTCCGGAGCCGCTGAAATCAGTTTGAGATACAACAAGCTTTACTTTTAGAGTCTGACTTGAAGAAACTGCCAACTCCGGAAACTGCTTGTTAAGAAGTTGTACGCCATTCAAATGTACCCACATCCAACCGTGGTTCCATAACCTGATTTCAAGTCCGGCAACGCCTTGGTGCGGATATTGATATACAGCATCTGTCCCGATAGCAATGGAACCCCAGGTACCACCATCCGGACTAAGCCTTGTAAATTCATACTCAACCGAGAAACCGGCAGATTCAGTTAAATTATGCGCAAGGTTGAGATATCTTACCTGTCCGGCACCCGTTATCACATTGGCTTTTCCGGCGTTTGGTCCGGCATTAGTAACTGTAAAACCTATTTCCGGCTGATTGTAAAATAAAGGCGCAGCGTTACCGGACTGTCTGCCGGATGTATTGTATTCGAAATTGATATTTCCGCCACTTCCGGTGCAGTTAAAATTGTCGGCAAAAATTGTACTTGAACTAACCGGATCCGAAGTTTTGGTCCCGTAGCCTAATTCACTAAGTTGTTCAGGTGTTCCGACATAATAATTTAGAAAATAATCATTAGTTTCACCTTGACTGAAAGTAATAGTACCATGTAAGTCAACAATCCAGGGATGAAAAGATATATTTCCATTTGAATAATTGTCAGGATCTGAACCATAAGCAGTTCTCTCCATATTCAAATGAGCACCTGAAAATGAAGAAGGCGGAGTTTCGGGCATATCTATAGCAACGCCTATCTCTTTACCTGAAATATTCCATACAAAAACTACATATCTTAAGCCCGGCCTTATTTTATAGCTTTTGTTTGGTATAGTTTCAGCTTCATAAACAATATTTGACGGTACCGAATAATCAGGCCCTCCAAGAAAAACTTTATATATTTGAGTATTAATACCATCGGAGCTGTAGCCTAAGTAAGCGTTTAAATTCCTGTCTTTAGCAACTTGGCGATCCATATAAAAAGCCTGTTCTAATGTAAACCAATCCCAAGTTTGATTAACCATAGCTTTATGAGTATATGTATTTTTGATTTTTATTACATATCCGGTAGAAACCGCCATTTTTGATAAATCTATTCTTCCACTGCCTTCATCAACAGCTACAGATGTATATCCATAACCAGGACATAATGCTATACTTTCGCCAAAATCTCCATCAGGATGATAGTGATCCGCGTAGAGTGGAGTCCAATTTGTAATGACAAGATTCACACTCGGAATTTTGGAAAAAAAGTTGGTGAATCCCCAGGAAAACGGAGTTGAATTACCAGCGGCCTGATTAAAAACATAAACATCCTGGCTGTCAGGAGCACTTATTATGTAAGAAGTTTGCCATGCTGCTCCTGCAGCACTTTTACCAGCAATTACACTCACTCCGTTTAATAATAATCCGGCAGCGATACCTGAAAATCTTTTACTTAAACTTACATTAACTTCAATATCCTGACTTACTCCACCTGTAATTACAACTGATTCAATATCAGCAGGATAATCCATTGGATTGTAGATCCAGGTATCAGAATTAAGACCTGCACACCGGGCATAATTTTGTTGTAAAAGCGATATAAATATAATTAGAAGAAAACATTTCATGTTTAGTTATTCGTTATTTGTTATTCGTTAATTGTTAATTGTTAATCGTTATTCGTTAATCGTTATTCGTTAATCGTTATTCGTTATCAGGCTTGCCCAGTCGCAGGAGGGGTGTCCGCAATCCATTAATTTTCCACGCGTTTGGCGTGGCCAATAATCTATAAGCTGGAAGCTTATGCTACTCTTCCAATTAACTATTAACTATTAACTATTAACTATTAACTATTAACCATTACATTATTTCTACAATTCCAAATCCTGAAACATAATTCTTTTTGACTTTCAAATCCTTCATCCATTTCCGCACTTCTAAAGTCTTGAACTTACCTTTCCCGTCACAATTAGTCCATAACCAAAGCGGGGTTGGCCACAAACAATATTCAGGTTGAACTACTTCGTAAAAATTCTTACGAACGCCATCCTGGCCGTGATGTGCCATTTGCACATAATCAGCTTTCAATTTTTTATGATCAATAGATTTCAATAATTTATCACCGCCTTCGGGACCGAGATCACCGAGGAACAAAATTGATTTATTTTTGTCGGAAAATTTCATCACAATACTGGAATTATTTATCGCATTGGATGTGATATCAAGATTTACATTTGAAAGGATTTCAATGTGAATTCCATCAACATCAAAGATATCACCGCGTTTAATTTTGATATATTTTCTGCCGGCTTTTTTTAATGCTGTGTTAAACTCTTTGTTAGTCTGTGTATTACCATTTTCATATTTCTTAATCCATTCCAAAGGAGGAAATGAAGCATATATTTTATCAATTTTTAAATCCCCCTGATTTGACAAAATCCATGTCAGCGCGTCAATATGATCTAAATGAGGATGAGTTAAGAACCAACTGTCAACATGATTCCCATGACTTGCGAGGATTTTTTTCAGATAAGTTCCATCACATGTCATTCCACCGTCAATAACTATAATTTTCCCGTTCGCGGATTTAATAACATAACTTAACATTTGTGTCGGTCCCTGCGAAGGCAATTGCCAAAGGGTAAAACTTTTCTCCATATTTTTTTTGCGGGATATTTTATTTTCCATCGCATTAGAAATTATATTTTCAGCGGAAGAATCTACCTTGCCAAGTACAAGCCCTGCAGGGATTGCTAACATTAATTTTAAAAAGTTTCTACGAGTTTTCATAAATTCAAATAAAGCAGTTGGATTAATTTCCCATATTTAGATGATAATCGAAAAAAGTTCAGCCGCAAAGCGGCGAAAGCAATTAGACTCGCATTTTAATGCGAGTACTCGATTAACAAACGAATTCCGTCCGAAAAGGACGGTACATTTTTTGCCGGTTGTACCACCCTTTTCGGGTGGATAGTTGTTTTTTAATGTCCCCGATTTGAAAATCGGGGCTAATTGCTTTTGTCCTTATCGGACATTAAAATCGCTTAGACCTTTTCGAGCAACATTCAATTTAATTTATTTTATCTCCGTGTCTTGATCGTGAGTACACGTTACTTCGTTAGCCGTGGACAAATATCTTAAATTATTTCGTTTTTTATTTTTGCTTCTGTGTCGTGCTTTTGTAACCAAGTTCGTTCAGTTGAGCCGGTGTACCAACATAATAATCTAAGGAAAAGTTTTTAATATCACCTTCAGCAAAAGAAACAATTTCCCCATTTTTGTGTTCAATCCATGTATGCCATGGTATATTCCCATGAGCATAATTATTTGGATCCGGTCCATAAACAGTTCTTTCAATATTCAAATGAGCACCTCCGAATTCATAGGGTGCATTTCTCGGCATATCTATAGCAACTCCGATATTTTTTCCCTTAATATTCCAAACAAAGACAACATAATTCAAATCTTTTCTTATTTTATAGCTTTGATTTTCTATAATTTCAGCTTCATAAACGATTTCTTTTGGTACTTTCAAACCAGGTCCACCAAGAAAAACTTCATATACTTTACTGCGAACACCTAAGTAAGCTTTTAATTTGCTTTTCTTTGCAACGAGTCGATCGATGTAAAATGCCTGTTCTAACGCAAAAATATCCCAAGCCTGATTCTCTAATGCTCTATATGAATATTCATGAGTGATCTTTATTACATTACCTGTAGAAACCGGCACTTTTGATAAATCAATTCTAGGTCGCCCCTCAAGAAAAGTTGCAGATGAATATCCTCCTGTAGGACAGAATCTTACTGAATTACCAAAATCCCCACCGGGATGCATATGATCCGCGCAGATAGGATTCCAATCCCATGCTACAATACCTTTTCCGGGATAAGCGCTGAAAACGTTGCTGTATCCCCAGGCAAACGGAGTTGAATTACCGGCGGCCTGATTAAAAACATAAATATCCAGATTATCAATAGCGCTTATTAAGTAAGATGTTTGCCATGCTGCTCCCGCCGCGCTATCGGCTTCGATGACATTAACTCCGTTTAACAGCAATCCAACGGCGATACCCGAGAGTTCTTTACTTAATCTTATGTCCACTTCGATATCTTGTTTCTCGCCACCGGTAATCTTAACTGACTCAGTCTTACCGGGATCATTCATTGGATTATAGTGCGAAACATTTATGACATTAAGGTTCCCACCCAACGCCTTATTTTGTTGTAAGAGCAGTATAAATAGAATTAGTAAAAGATATTTCATATTTAGTTATTAGTTATTAGTTATCAGTTAATCGTTATTCGTTATTCGTTAATAGTTATTCGTTATTCGTTAATCGTTAATAGTTATCAGGTGTCAGGTGTCAGGTGTCAGTTATCAGTTATCAGTTATCAGTTATCCCAGTATCCAGTATCCAGTATCCAGTATCCAGTATCCAGTATCCAGTATCCAGTGTTCGTTGTTTTCCCTATTAACTATTAACGAATAACTATCCCCCACTCATTCACCTCACAGAGGTCCTTTCCAATTCATGAATTTTCACATTCCCGTTTTCCTGGCTGTCGGCATTAATTACAAATCGTTTTATTCGTGTTGCAATAATTGAATCAATATCCGGAATTATTTTTTCTTTATAGTTATTATTTTTTAGCAATTGCGCTTCAACTTCGACAGTAAAAAATGTTGAGTCAAGAGCTAAAATATTAACACATCTTTCGAAAATATCAGGTGTCATTGCTTTAACCTTCAATATATCTCCAAGGTTCCGATACGGTTTCAAAGTTTTTTTGCCATTTCTATCAAGACCTTCATAAATATTATTTGCAAGTTTGGAACTAATTCCCGGTAAACTTGCAAGCAGGCGCGGTGGAGCGGTATTAATGTTTACTCTTCCGGTAACCGGAACCGGAGTAACTACCGCATAATTAAACCATGCGATACCTGTTTGTTTACCACCAGACCCAACCATTGCTTCACCGGTTTTATCGTCGGTATTTCTTTCTGCAACATTATGAGCGGTCAATTTGATTTTGATGCTTCCGTCCCCCGAAATATTATCCGGTTTAATTTTACCCGCGTTAAAAGAATCTTGTTTACCGTACTGCCCGCGTTTTTTCAACATATCGAATTCTTTAGTTATGTAATTCCAAAGTTCAACATCAATTGAGGCGTTATTATTTTCTTCGAGAAATTCTGTTGTATCGATTGCATCATTAAGACCGTGAATATACAGGTCATAAGTTCCAGAATAAGGTATTGCGTTTTCCCATCTCCACGTTGCTGCCTTACCACTTTTTCTTGTATAGCACATTGGAGTGGCATAACCGGGACCGACAGAAAATTTATTACCAATGTTTGGTT
>JAOZNZ010000885.1 GCA_029933535.1 bacterium
CAAAGAGATTTATAATTTTTCCGCATCGAGCGGAAATACTTATCCGCAACAAATGCTTTTTTTGAATACAAAAAAAGCTTTATTGTTGCACTCCAAAATGGCAACGCTCTTTATTTTGAGTCCGATTACTCACTCATTTTTACATAAAGCCAAAATTAATTCTAACTAACTAATTGAGCAAAGAACCAAATAAAAAAACTTAACTATGAAAAAATATCTTTTAACACTGCTTATAATTAGTTTTATGCTTACTTCATGCAAAACAAAAGAAAAATACAATGGATTGAACTTAAACATGGGTAATCTATACAGATTATCAGATGCAAAAACGCGTTCTATCAGTCCCGAGAATTTCACAGGTGAAAAGGGCAAAGGCGGAATGGCCACTTTGGAGGAAGGCACCTCGCGTGTTGCTGCCCGCGAGTATGGGCAGGGCTGGAAGGTGAATCCATGGGTCCCCGTTGAACCGGACACGGAAATCACCCTCGCGGATATCAAGGACGAAGGGGCAATTCAACACATCTGGATGACCCTCGACGGTTGTGACAACCGGCTAAGTATTCTCCGGATCTACTGGGATGATGAAACCGAACCGTCCGTTGAGGTTCCGGTCGGCGATTTCTTTGCCTCGGGATGGGGCGTTGATTGCTGGCCCTCCATCCAGTCGCTCGCAGTCTGCGTAAACCCCAGGAACGGCTTCAACTGTTATTGGCAGATGCCCTTCCGCAAGAGATGCAGAATCACCATGGAAAACATGAGTACCAACTTGATGGTATTGTTCTACCTGATCGACTACACCCTGACCGATATCCCCGATGATGCCGCCTATTTCCATGCGCAATTCAACCGGAAACATCCTCTGCCTGACATGGAGAACTACACAATCGTTGACAATATCAAAGGCAAAGGCCACTATGTTGGCACCTATCTGGCGCGCGGAACGTACGACTCCGGATGGTGGGGCGAAGGCGAAATCAAGTTTTTCATGGATGGAGATACTGAATTCCCGACCATCTGCGGCACAGGCGAAGAGGATTATTTTTGCGGTTCCTTTGCCTACAAATTTAACTGGGAGCGTCCCGAAAACAACGGTGTTCCGGCTTATGAAGCCTTTGCCGGCCCTTATGCAGGCTTTCACTATTTTCTGGATGATGCAAAAATTTCCTATGTGCTAAAAATCGGACAGTACCGCTGGCACATCCTCGACCCCATCCGCTTTGAGAACGATCTGAAGGTGACGATCCAAAGTTTAGGATGGCAGCACGACGATAAAGGGGATAAATACAAACATCTTCAGGACGATCTCGCCTCCGTTGCCTATTGGTATCAGCAGGAGCCTCATAATCCATTTCCTGAATTACCTTCAAAAGAGCGGCTTGTGATAAAGAAGGAAAATCCCAACCCAATGAAATAAATAAACATGACAACAATTACCCGAATCTTTTACCGACAAAAATATTATTGATAAACGAAGTAATTGCAAAAGTCTGAAATTAGCATTTGCCCCAAAGGGGCAATTCATTATAGCCTATGGTCATTGACCATAGGTATTAAGAAAAAAGACGAGTGT
>JAOZNZ010000212.1 GCA_029933535.1 bacterium
GAAAACCTCTTATTTTTGCATGCCGCCTATTTTGGAAGGCAGAATGCTTCAAATCTTGTTTGCATCTTATCTCGAACCGGACGTTCCGGTTGGGGCATGGATACAGGATTTGAAGTTATATGACACCAAAAGAGGCGGCACCGGTATTCCGGTCTAAAATGCGAATTGAGGGGTTTTCGGTCAGCCACTAATTATCCATTATTCTCCTTATTTATGTATTGGCACCGTTCTTGCTCCCTTAATTAATAGTACGTTCAATAATTAGTGTCCCGCCGACCTTGCGTCGATGGACATAAAAATTATTTTGGGTTCGAATTTGCAAACCACCGACACAAGGTCGGCGGGATAAAACACAAACTAACGCATCTAAATAAATCGCATAATAGTAAAGGAGATAAATATATGAATACACAAAAACTTACAGAAAAAATGCAGACTGCTCTTATGGATGCTCAGTCTATCGCTTCCAATAGAGGACAACAACAAATCGACGGCGAACACTTGCTCGCTGCTCTCCTCGACCAATCTGACGGATTAGCTCCGCTGCTGCTTGAACAGTCAGGCGTTGCAGTAAAAACTTTTCGTCAGGCGCTTGACGAAGAAATCGATAAACTTCCCCGCGTTTCCGGTTCATCATCGGCAACAGGTCAGGTTTACATATCACCGAGACTGAATAAATTATTTACTACCGCTGAAAATGTCGCGAAAAAATTCAAAGATGATTATGTTAGCGTAGAACATATGCTTATGGCTTTTATTGACGAAGCCAATTCTACTCCTACTGGTAAATTGCTTGAACAATTCGGTTTGACACAAGAACGTCTGATGAAAGCAATGACTAATATTCGCGGGAACAGCCGCGTAGATAATCCTAATCCCGAAAACACGTATAATGTTCTGGAAAAATACGGCGTTGATCTTGTCGCAGCAGCACGCAAGGGAAAGATTGATCCGGTTATCGGCAGAGATAACGAAATCCGCCGCGTAGTCCAGGTTCTTTCAAGAAGAAGGAAAAATAATCCTGTGCTTATTGGTGAACCGGGTGTCGGCAAAACGGCAATTGTTGAAGGTCTTGCAAGAAGAATTGTTCAGCAGGATGTTCCTGAATCACTGAAAGACAAAACTATCTTCGCTCTCGATATGGGCGCACTTGTCGCAGGAGCAAAATTCAGAGGCGAATTCGAAGAGCGGTTAAAAGCGGTTCTTAAAGAAATCCAATCGTCTGACGGAAGAATTCTTCTTTTCATTGACGAATTGCATAATATTGTCGGTGCAGGAAAGACCGAAGGAAGTATGGATGCGGGAAATCTGCTTAAACCTATGCTTGCCAGAGGTGAACTTCACTGTATCGGCGCAACAACTCTCGATGAATACAGAAAATATATCGAAAAGGATGCCGCACTCGAAAGGAGATTTCAACCGGTTTTGGTTGACCAGCCATCGGTTGAAGATACTATTTCTATCCTTCGCGGACTTCGTGAACGTTATGAAGTTCATCACGGCGTACGCATTCAGGACAGCGCTCTCGTCAGCGCGGCGGTATTGAGTAATCGTTACATCAGCGATAGATTTTTACCGGATAAGGCTATTGATCTTATCGATGAAGCCGCTGCGACCATCAGAACGGAAATTGACAGTATGCCATCTGAGCTTGATGAAATCACGCGTAAAGTCATGCAGCTTGAAATTGAGCAGGAAGCACTTAAAAAGGAAAAAGATGACGCATCTAAAAAGCGCCTTGCCGTTTTGAAAAAAGAACTCGCTGACCTTAAAGAAAAACAAAATGCTTTGAACGCTCAATGGAAAAAAGAAAAAGAAGAAATTCATAAAATCAGCTCCCTTAGAAAACAAATCGAACAAACTCGATACGAAATCGAACAGGCGGAAAGACAGTACGACCTGAACAAAGCTGCTGAACTTAAATACGGAACTCTTACCGAACTTGAAAAACAACTTCAAACAGCAGAAAAAGAAGAACAGGAAAAAGGAGGACATAAATTGCTCCAGGAAGAAGTCTCAGCAGATGAAGTCGCTTCCATTGTCAGCAGATGGACAGGAATTCCTGTAACCCGGCTTATGGAAGGTGAAAAAGAAAAACTTCTTCATCTCGATAAAATTCTTCATGAAAAAGTTGTTGGGCAGAATGAAGCTGTTGACGCGGTAGCTGATGCGGTAATCCGCGCCAGATCAGGTTTAAAAGACCCAAAACGTCCAATCGGCTCATTCATTTTTCTCGGACCAACAGGCGTTGGAAAAACTGAACTCGCTCGCGCGTTGGCTCAATCACTCTTCGATTCCGAGGATAATATGGTGCGAATTGATATGTCCGAATATATGGAAAAACATACTGTCTCAAGATTGCTCGGTGCCCCTCCCGGATATGTCGGCTACGAAGAAGGCGGGCAATTAACAGAAGCTGTTCGCCGCAAACCTTATTCTGTAATTTTATTTGATGAAATTGAAAAAGCGCATCACGATGTTTTTAACGCGCTGCTTCAAATTCTTGATGACGGACGCTTAACTGACGCTCAAGGCCGAACAGTGGATTTCAAAAACACTGTTATTATTATGACATCGAACATTGGCGGCGAGCAACTGCTTGAAGGCATTCAGGATGATAAAATTCCTGATGACGTAAGACAGAATGTTCTTGCCGCGTTACGTAGAAATTTCCGCCCGGAATTTCTTAACCGTGTGGATGAAATAGTCGTTTTTAAACCACTCTCACTTGAAGAAATCGAGCAAATTGTTGACCTGCTTCTCGATCAGCTTCGCCAACGTTTAAGCGAACGTGAAATAAAACTTGAACTCACCGAACCCGCGCGGAAACATCTTGCAAAAAACGGATATGATCCCGTTTACGGTGCTCGACCGTTAAAACGATACATTCAGCGGGAATTAGAAACGCGTCTTGGCAGGAAAATAATTTCAGGAGAAATTCCTGATAACAGCACTGTCATAGTGGATGATAAAAATGGCGATCTAATCATTTCGATAAAGTAACCTAAAAAACAGATTATATCCTGAAAGGATTAGTTATGATAGCCCGGGGCAGCGCCCTGGGAAAAAGAAAAAAAGTTAACGAACCCTAAAAGGGTTCATTAATAATGGTTTAACAAGATATGAAATCATAGAATTAATCTGTCCCTTTAGGACAGAAATGATGTTTTAATTATTTCCCGGCACGTCGTGCCGGGCTAACATAATTTATCCTTTCAGGATAAATTTTTTGCAAGGTTATTCTTAATATTGTATTTGCAAAATCCAGGAAAATAAATTTGTCCATAAAAGACAAATTTCCTCAGCCGTGCCCGTAAATTATCTCCCCCGGCACGGCAAAGGCATAGACAGCGTGATAAGTTTTTGTTAAAATTTTAAAATGATTCGTAAGATTATTCACATTGATATGGACGCTTTTTTTGCTGCCGTAGAACAACGTGACAATCCAAAACTCAGAGGATTACCGGTTATTGTAGGCGGAAATCCTAAAAGTCGCGGTGTAGTTGCAACTTGTTCTTATGAAGCAAGAAAATATGGAATTCATTCCGCGATGGCTTCATCAAGAGCATATAATTTGTGTCCGAAAGCCATTTTTGTACGTCCCCGAATGGAAGCATACAAAGCCGTTTCAGTTCAGATTCGTGACATTTTTCAAAATTATTCCGATTTCGTTGAACCTTTATCTTTAGATGAAGCATTTTTAGACGTTACAATGAATAAAATGCAACTTAAATCGGCTACCGATACAGCTATAGAAATAAAAAACAAAATTCTTTCCGAAACCGGGTTGACAGCTTCAGCAGGAGTTTCTTACAATAAATTCATAGCTAAAGTTGCTTCCGATATGCAAAAGCCTGATGGTTTAACGGTTGTTCCACCCAAGGCGGGAGAAAGATTTATCGAAACTTTACCGATAAATAAGTTTTTTGGTGTTGGAAAAGTTACGGAAAAGAAAATGCTGAGACTCGGAATTAAAACAGGGGCAGATTTAAAATTAAAAACTAAAGAATTCCTGATTAGAGAGTTCGGGAAAGCAGGCGCTTATTATTTTGACGTAGCAAGAGGAATAGATGATCGGCATGTCAATCCAAACAGAATAAGAAAATCGATCGGTCGCGAAACGACTTTACAAACAGACATTTCCGACAAGAATACAATAATGGAAATTTTATCAAAAATTGCTGAGCAGGTAAGCAGCATATTAAAAAGAAATCATAAAAAAGGTGTAACAGTAACCCTGAAAATCAGATATTCTGATTTTAAAACCGTAACGAGAAGCAGGAGTTTGGCGGAAAGAACAGATGATTCCGGAACAATTATGAAACATGTTAAGGAATTATTAGAAACAACAGATGCAGACAGCAAAAAAGTCCGGTTGTTAGGAATAACTCTTTCAAATTTTTCAAGAGAAACTCCCGTAATAATGACTCAATTAAAATTCCCTTTTTATTGATCTTCTCGAGCGCCACAATTAGAGGGCGCTCGAAAAGGGTTCAGCCGCAAAGCGGCGTTAAAATCCCCCTTTTTTAAAGGGGGTTGGGGGATTTAGAAATTTAGGAATAAACAAAACATTAAGAAAATTGGTAAAACCATTTAAAAATAGCCAAAGATATCAAAAAAAACAACGGAATAATTTGTACTCATGTTCATGCTAATTGAAAGATAAAATCCCCCTTACCCCCTTTATGAAAGGGGGAATTGCTTTAGATGACTTTCAGAATTCAGATGTTTTGCACCTTTTCGAGCAACCCGTAATTAGAGAAAAGTACGTTAAGCTCTTGACCGGCGTAGCTTGACATTAAGCTGGAAGCTTAACCTACTCTAACGATGCTCGAAAAGAGTATTGACAATGTATCGTCATTTGTCTATAATCTTAATGTATTAAAATTATTGTAAATAACAAATAAACCTAATTCTTTCTCATGCCTTATACCGATAAAAAAAATATTAAACATGTTAGTGACGAAGTCGAAATGACTACAATTTGTAAAGCACTTTCAAGTCCCCAACGAATGATGATTATGCAGGCAATTACTCGCAAAACTATGACAGTCAGCGAACTTGCAAATTTGCTTAAACTTGCTCAATCAACTATGACAGTTCATATTCAGGAACTTGAAGCTGCAGGACTCCTTCGCTCTGTAGTTAAACCCGGTCCCCTTCGCGGTCAGCGAAAGCTTTGCAGCACCGCCATTGATGGTTTAAGTTTTGTTTTTGCCGCTGAAGACAACAAAAATTCAATTTCTATGCCCGTTGGCCATTTCGTTGATTATTCCGTTAAACCTACTTGCGGAATTCATTCTTCTGCAGGACAGCTTATTAAAAGTGATGAACCTGCAGCGTTTACAAGTCCGCAGCGCGCTGACGCTCAAGTAGTTTGGTGTGGAGAAGACGGTTACTTTGAATATAGATTCCAGGTGCTTCCTTGTGCCGAAAAAGCAAAAGGTATGGAAATTTCCGCAGAAATATGCTCGGAATTCCGCGACTCTAAAAATAATTGGAAATCCGATATCTCTTTGTGGATCGATGGGAATCTTATTGGCACTTTTAACAGCCCGGGCGATATGGGCGGAAGGCGAGGAAGATTTACACCAAGCTGGGTAGCTGTTGACTGGACACAATACGGTTTTCTCGTAAAATGGCGTGTTGATGATAAGGGCTGCTTTCTTAATGATAAAAAAACGAAAAGTTCTACCGTCTATAAAGACTTTAACATAAAAGAAAAATCTGATGTCCGGATTAGAATCGGTGTGGCATCCGATGCAAAAAATAAAGGCGGAGTTAATCTATTCGGCAAACATTATGGTGATTTTGAACAGGATATTGTTCTTAAATGGCTTTAGGCCGTGCCGGGTTATGATAAGTTGCAGGCACGGCTGAGGAAATTTGTCCCGAGCGCCCGAGCCGCGGGACAAATTTATTTTCCGGATTTTTGCATGTTAATAAATTGTTAATGCCGAGGTAACAACATCCTTCCCCTCCCTTCCTTATCAAGTAGTACATCGCTAATGAAATAACGTGCGCTTGCCGTGCGATCATGTCGGTTAATGATTTTAAATTTTAGAAGTTGAATAAATCGAATATCAAAAATCGGTGTTCTTTGTTCTTAAATCGAATTGAATATCGAATATCGATTAACGATTTCAGATTTTAGAAGTTAA
>JAOZNZ010000886.1 GCA_029933535.1 bacterium
AAATCCCCCTAACCCCCTTTAAGAAAGGGGGAATAAACGAAATCCCCCTAACCCCTTTAAGAAAGGGGGAATCAATCAAGTTTATTATAAATAACTCTGTCAACAAATTTTTGAGTGCCTGACTTTGGCTGTTGTGCTACAGCAGTTCTTGCCTGAGAGATAAGTTCCTGTTCTCTTTCCATAACACTTGTAGTTGAAGTAACTCTTTTAGGTGTTAAGAAAATAACAATTTCTTTCGTAGATTTCACATCAATTTCATGCCTGAAAAAATATCCGAGTAAAGGTATCTTTTGAAGAATAGGTACTCCTGAATTAGATTTCGAAATCGTATCTTTTCTTAATCCGGATAGAGCGAATAATTCACTGTCTTTAAGGATTACGTCAGCAGTTGTTTTGCGTCCGTTTATAATAGGATCTCCTGAACCGGAATAACCAATAAGGCTGTTGATGGTTGCTTCAATATCAAGCGAAATAGTTTCACTTGTAATAATTGGTTTGATTTTGAGCTCAAGTCCTGATTCTGTCTGCTTATGAAGAGGCTCTTCAGGAGATGTATAAGAAGTATAACTAACTGTATCGCGGGAAGCTATTATTCCTTCTTTTCCGTTCACTGCAACAATTGTTGGTGTGGATATGACTTTAGCATTACCGGTCTTTACAAGATAATTAATGAAGTTCGCCATAGCTTTTGGACGCATACCATTAATACGAACAGATTGAGCAATTGAACGTCCCCAACCGCTTGGCCCGCCCCCGCCACCTGTTTTATCTTCATTCCAGTCAATATCCATGTTAACTTCTTCAGGAAGAGCTTCTTTCCAGGCTTCGAGTGCGAGCCCGAAATCGAAGTTTTCACCTGCTTCGATTTCAATAATTTCAGCTTCAATTCTTACCATTAGGGGAGCGATATCCCAGAAAGGGAGATATTTTTTACATCTGTCAATAACGCTTGGAGAATCTTTAATCATTATTGTATTAATAGTATCATCAATAACAAGATTTCCGTAGGGTGTACCGAGAGTTTTAACAATAATTTCCTGAAGTTCAGAGGCCTTCCGATATTTAGTAGTGTAAATCAAACGTTTTGAACCGCTCTTTTCAAATGATGTTCCCGGTCTGTCATAGTCTTTTATTACAGCTTCAATAAATGGAAATTGAAATATTGGTGCAGTAATCATTAATGATTGGACACCTGTTTCAGTATTTTGGTAAGCTCCTACGGAACCGCCTTCTTTTAGCAGCGTTTTAGTGATGATTTCTTTAATTTCATACCCGACTCCTTTAGTCTTTAAAACATAATTTTTACAAATGAAGTCTGTATCGTCTGTTGTTTCAATAACTTTTATTGATGAGCCGACTGCCGGAGTGGAAGGTATTGCGTTATAAAAGAGTTCACCGTCTTTAAAAGCCTGTCCCGTGCCGGCCGGAACTTTTGTATTTGATCCTGTTGATTCATCTTTCAACAGATTCATCTGAACTTCAACGCCGAATAAAGTTGATGCTGTTATTAATACCATTATTATTGTTGCAAGTCTTCTCATAATTTCACTCCTTGATTTTAGTT
>JAOZNZ010000887.1 GCA_029933535.1 bacterium
GCGAAACTCCCTGTATATCGGTTGTTAAAAACTTAAATTAAAGTCTGTGGGATGGAAGTGTTTTTTCTTCATCATTTTGACTTTATCTTTTCTTTCAAAATAATGAGTAATTTACGGACCACGTGACCACGAATCACCGTCGCGCGTAGGGTTCGACATGCACCAGGACATCAACTATATTATTATCAGAATCCAAAACTAATTTTTTAAATTTCCCGCCTATTTTGTGTCCCGCTTCAACGCTGATATTCGGATCAACAAGAAGATGCAAATCCGCAAGAACAGATCCGCCTAACCGTCTGGTTCTTATCGCGTGAATATCTTTAATTTCCGGAATTTGAGCGGCTAACTCTTTTAAAAACTTTTCCGTTTCCGCTCCCGCACTCGCTTCGCATATTTCAAGAATTCCAGGTCGGGCAATTGACCACGCGGCTTTAAGAAGCATCGCTGAAATAAGAAACGCGGCTATCTGATCAAGATATCTTAAAGCCGGAAACAAAAATCCGCCAATGACTGCTACAGCTACAGGAATGGAACTCAAAGCATCCGAACGGTGGTGCCACGCGTTAGAAATCAGCGCGGAAGATTTCAATTTTTTACCTTTTGAAATTGTCCAATGGTATAGGCTTTCTTTAACAATTATTGAAATTAAAGCGACAATAAAGACTGCCCATCCGGGATTTTTATCTTGACTATTGCTAAAACTTATAACAGCTTCCCAACCAATAAATAATGCCGTACCGGCTAATGTTGCGCCTATGATAATTGTGACCAGAGTTTCAATTCGTGCGTGACCGTAGGGATGGCAATCATCGGCAGGCTGCTCCCAGAATTTCGCGCCGATTATTATAATTAAATCAGTAGCCATATCCGACAAACTGTGAATACCGTCAGCGAACAGCGCCTGACTTTTATATAAATGACCTACAGAACATTTTAACACTGACAATGCCAGATTTATAAATAAACCTGTAAAAGTTATTTTCTGAATTTGTTTTTTAGTCTTTTTCATAGTAATTTCACTATTGCCCACAGAAATATTACTGCCCACGGAACACACAGATTTACACGGAAAGAAAATATTTTTTACTTATAATATAATTTTATCTTTTAAAATGATTTTGTCCTAAATGATTTTTTTCGTGTCCATTCGTGTCCATTCGTGGTTAAGTTAATTCGTCCAATTCGTGGCTGACAAAATTCTTTATCTCATCGCGAACTCTACGATAGCAATTTAATTTTTCTTCTTCTGTTTCCAATTTTAATGCCAATGTTGGCGGGTCATCAAAACCTACGTGAATAATTTTCGCTTTACCGGGAAAGACCGGACAATTTTCATTCGCGTGTCCGCAGACTGTTATCACACAATCGAAATCAATATGCATCAAGTCTTTTACATTTGTTGATTTCTGATTAGAAATATCCACACCGGATTCCGCCATGACTTTAACGGCATAAGGGTTTAAACCATGAGTTTCAATTCCTGCTGAATAAGCTTCAATTTCATCTTTTTTCAGAAATTTTGTCCATCCTTCAGCCATTTGACTCCTACAGGAATTCCC
>JAOZNZ010000213.1 GCA_029933535.1 bacterium
ATACGCCACAATGCTCATAAAAAAGAAGTTCCAGAATAGTTTTTCTAAGAGCGCGAATTTCATCAGTGTCAGTTTGCACAACCATATCCGGCTGAACTTCAAAAGTGCAAGCGGTAACCGGTACCTTCTGCCCCTGAACATCCACTAGACATAGCCGGCATGCACCGGAAGGTTTGAGTCTTGAATCATAGCAGAGATGAGGAATTTCAATGCCGTTTTCAAGAGCCAGTTCCAGGATAGTCTGTCCTGGATGACCTGTTAATTTTATATTGTTAATTGTAACTGTCATTATTTTTCCAAATCGCATCGCAGACATCTTCCGGCTTCCGCAAGCGCCTGCTTGTTGCCGAAGCCAAGAATTACCTCTGCAAATCCGCGCTGTTGTTTTTTTAGCCGAACTGTTTTTTCTTTTGCTCGCGGGGGTGCCTTCGCAAGTTCTTCATCATCAGGCTTTGTGAATGAAAAGCCGACATCGTTCGGGAGTGTTCCACTTCCTCCAAGAAGTTTGTCAATGCTTATTGCCGCTCTCTGTCCCGCTGCAATAGCTTCAATAACCGTAGAAGGCCCGGTAACACAATCGCCTCCTGAGAATATCTCCGGCACGCTCGTAGCGAGAGTAACAGGGTTTACATTAATAGTGTTCCAATCGGTAAGTTCAGGACCTTCGTCGAACCGGGCTGTCTCAATGGAAGAAACCTGTCCGATACCCGGTATCACAATATCACATTCAATTATCGTTTCGCTTTTGCTAACGGGAACAGGTCGACGCCGACCATCTTCTCCGGCAGTGCCAAGCTCAGCGCGGAAAAACTCAATACCTGTAAGACAACCATTTTTGCTTATGATGCGGGTTGGAATACTCAATGTTACTATCTCAATACCTTCACGCAGAGCTTCTTCAATTTCCTCTTCGTATGCCGGCATTTCTTCACGGGTTCTGCGGTAAAGGATGGTTACTTTTTCCGCTCCGAGACGCATTGCACACCGCGCCGCGTCAACAGCGGCATTTCCTCCGCCCAGAACGATTATCTTTTTTCCTTCGCAATTAAGTCCTTTGCCCAAGCTTCTGTCGCGCAGAAAAGCGAGAGCGTCAATTACCCCCTGATTTTCTATCCCGTCAATTGTTATGGATTTGCCTTGTTGAGCTCCTGAACCAATGAAAACAGCTTTGTAGCCTTTGTCAAGCAACTCTTTTGCGCTGTTTACTTCTGAAGATGTTCGTAGTTCTATTCCATGCGAAAGAATAAAATCAATTTCTTTATAGAGAATTTCTTTTGGCAGTCTGAACTCCGGGATGCCAAGCGAAAGCATTCCACCGGGGATTGGCTGTTTCTCAAATACTACTGACGGCCTTTGCATAAGAGCAAGAAAATACGCGCAGCTTAACCCGGCAGGACCGCTGCCGATGATCGCTACTTCCGATTTTCCCGTCGCGGGTTTCGACGTTAGTCTGTCATAGTTTTTCATGTGGTCGGAAATGTAACGCTTAACCGCGCGAATAGCGAGAGGCTGGTCAATCTCGCTTCTTTTGCAGCGCTTTTCACATGGATGATCGCACACGCGGCCGCAAACTGAGACGAAAGGATTTCTCCTGCGAATTATATTTGCAGCTTCATCAAAGCGTTTTTCAGATGCCAATGCCAGATATTCCGGAGCGTTAACTCCGGCGGGACACGCATGCTGGCACGGCGACCGCACAAGCGCTTCACAAACAGCCGCGCGGCACTTTTTCAACACTATATGTTCCACATATTCATCGCGGAAATGCCGCAAAGTCGAAAGCACAGGATTCGGAGCTGTCTGTCCAAGACCGCAAAGAGAAGTTTTTTTAATATGTTTCGCCAGCCGTTCAAGTTCGTCAAGGTCTTCAAGCGCAGCTTCGCCTCTCGAAACGGCTTCAAGAATTGCAAGCATTTTTTTTGTGCCGACACGGCAAGGTGTGCATTTGCCACATGATTCCGCCTGTACAAACTCAAGAAAATATTTTGCGACATCTACCATACAGGTGTTTTCGTCCATGACGACAAGTCCGCCGGAACCCATTATCGCGCCGATTTCTTCTACGCTGTCGTAATCCAATGGATGATCGAGATATTTTGCCGGAATGCAGCCGCCGGAAGGGCCACCCAACTGTGCTGCCTTGAATTTCCGTTCCAGTGGAATTCCACCGCCGATCTCAAACACGATTTGCCGCAATGTCGCGCCCATAGGCACTTCAACAAGTCCGGTATTTGCCACGCGCCCCGCCAACGCGAAGATTTTCGTGCCTTTGCTGCCTTCCGTTCCTGTTGAGGCGTAATTTTCAGCGCCGCCGGTAATTATTATAGGGATATTAGCGAATGTCTCAACGTTATTAATATTAGTAGGTTTGCCGTGGTATCCACTGACTGCCGGGAATGGCGGTCGTGTCCGCGGTGTGCCGCGATTACCTTCGAGTGATGCTATTAACGCTGTTTCTTCACCGCAAACAAATGCGCCGGCTCCCATCCGCACTTCTATGTCGAAATCGAATCCCGAGCCGAAAATATCATTCCCGAGAAATCCGTATTTTCGTGCCGATTTGATCGCTATGCCGATATGTTCCACAGCAATCGGATACTCGGCACGAACGTAAATAAATCCCTGCGAAGCTCCTATTGCGTAAGCGGAGATTACCATACCTTCAATCACCCGGTGTGGGTCGCCTTCTAAAAGTGCGCGATCCATAAACGCGCCGGGATCACCTTCGTCAGCATTGCAGATCAGGTATTTCTCTGTTCCGGGTGACTTACGGCAAAAACCCCATTTGATACCTGTTGAGAAACCTGCACCGCCGCGGCCGCGCAACCCTGATTTGGTAACTTCATCAATAACTTTTTCCGGTGTGCTTTTGGTAAGCGCTTTTGCCGCAGCAGCGTATTCACCGCGTTCAATGGCGTCTTCAATTTCTTTTGGGTCAATTCTTCCGCAGTTTTTGAGAACCTGACGTGTTTGCTTACTGTAAAATTCTATATTTTTAACTTTTGGAACAGGCTTGCCGGATTGCCGGACGGCGAGACGTTTCACAGGTTTGCCGGATTCTATCGTTTGGGAAATAATCTCCTCAACATCTTCAGGCGAAACACCACCATACAAAAAACCGTAGGGTTCAATAAGCATCACCGGCGCCTGCGCGCACATACCAATGCAACCCGTCTCAACTACTTTAACTTCTTTATCAAGGGAGCGTACCTGAAGTTGTTCCCGAAACTTCGCGGAAACATCTGATGCTCCAAGCGCGCGGCAGCCAGTCATGCAGATGAGCACTCGCGTTTTGACAAATTTTTGTCCATTCGCCAGAGTCTTTTGTAATTGCTTAAGTTCTTTCAAAGAATGTATCTGTTTGTCAGGCATATTCGTCAATTATATTTTTAATTTTGTGAACAGTTAAACGACCGTAGTAGTCGTTGTTTACCATCATAACCGGTGCGAGAAAACACGTTCCTAAGCATGCAACTGTCTCAAAGGTGTATCTCATGTCTTTCGTTGTTTCACCCGGTTCTATTCCTAAATGACGTTTAACAGCATTAATGACATCCGAGCCGCCTTTTACATGACAAGCAGTGCCGCGGCAGCAGCGAATTGTGTGACGGCCATGGGGTTCAAGATGGAATTGTTCGTAGAAAGTAGCAACACCAAAAATCCGGTTCAACGGAATTCCGGTCTTACGGTTCATCTCCTGAATAACCGGTTGTGGCAGATATCCGTACTCGAGCTGGATTTCTTGAAGAATGGGAATAAGGTCGCTGGAACTGATATTGGAAAAAAGCTCCAAGATTTTATTTAAAGGCTTGAAATCAATTGATTTTTCGTTAATCATGATTTTAACATTATACGGAAATTAAGCTGCAAAGTCAATAAATAAAACGTGATACACCCGACTTTTTATAAGTAGCTCAATATTAGGTAATTCAGTTATTTCTTAAAAACTACTCCAATTGTATTCAATAATCTT
The DNA here is from genome assembly GCA_029933535.1 of bacterium. GTDB lineage: Bacteria > Auribacterota > UBA3054 > UBA3054 > B51-G9 > B51-G9. The sequence goes on from JAOZNZ010000213.1 coordinate 3,974, forward strand.
CTGTAGCCGGTCTCGCGTGCCCGGAGAGTTTCGGGTTGAGGCCGGTTGTTATTCCCCCTTTTCTAAAGGGGGATTCAGGGGGATTTTTATTAGCAATCCCAAGTGCGCAAAGCGCCCGGAGAGCTTCTCGCAGCGTTCAGAATATTCCCTGTGATTAGTCGCCGGAAGTGGGGCTTATAATACGCTTTGGATTATTTTATTAAAAATGATATAATTAAGCACACATTAACTATAATAATATTATCTTATAATTTAAAAAAATAAAATGACTGTCTTATCTACCGCTTTTTTGCTCATTCTTGTAATGGACCCTGTTGGAAATTTGCTGACTTTTCTTGCAGTGCTGAAGAATGTTGAACATAAAAGAAAACGAGCAATAATAATCAGAGAATTATTTATCGCGCTTGGCATTCTTATTTTGTTTTTATTTTTAGGACGATTTGTTCTTGACTTTTTGAGCATTAATGAAGCCGCTCTAAGCATCTCAGGCGGTATTATCTTATTTCTTATCTCTTTGAAAATGATTTTTCCTACTAAAGAAGGCATTTTTGGCGAAACCGCTCTCAATGAACCTTTTGTCGTTCCACTCGCTATTCCTCTCATCGCCGGTCCGTCAGCAATGGCAACAATACTTTTATTTGTAAGCAAGAATCCCGGGAAATGGTTTGAGCAATTGTTGTCAATTATTTTAGCTTGGCTTGTTTCAGGTTTTATCTTATCTTTCTCAACTAATATAGCTAAGTTATTCGGCGATCGCGCGTTGACTGCGTGCCAGCATCTTATGGGGATGATACTCGCGGCGATATCGGTTCAAATGTTTATGGGCGGGATAAAAGTTTTTTTCAATTTATAACTTTATTAATTAGGTAAATATATGAAAATCTTGTATTTTGACTGCTCTTCTGGTATTAGCGGTGATATGGCTGTTGGAGCAATGATAGATCTTGGTGTTCCATTTGATGTTTTAAACATCAAACTTGAAAACATAGATTTAAAACAAAAACGTATTTCTAAAAAAGGAATTTCGGCCGTTAAATTCGATGTGTTTGATAAATCAACTCATCAGCATGCCGACCACAGTTCTCATCATGTTGAAGATATAGAAAAAATCATTCTGGAAACTGATATTTCTGATTCCGCGAAAAAAATCGCTCTGGGAATTTTTTCCGCTATTGCTGATGCTGAAGGAGTTGTTCACGGAGTATCAGAAACAAAATCTTTGCATTTACACGAAGTCGGTGCTTTGGATTCTATTGCTGACATTATTTGTTTATCATTATGTGTAGATTATTTAAAACCCGACAAAATTGTTTTTTCTCCTATAAATACAGGTGAAGGAACGGTTAAATGCGCTCATGGAATTTTACCCGTTCCGGCACCGGCGACTCTGGAATTATTGAAAAATATCCCGGCTCATTCCGATGGCACTAAATTTGAATTGACTACTCCGACAGGTGCTGCATTCGCTAAAATTACAGCGGATGAATTTGGAGGACTTCCTTTCGGGAAAATAATTAAAGCCGGCTATGGTGCCGGTTCACGTGAACTTGATAACCGCCCGAATGTTCTAAGAGTATTGCTGATAGACGCTTCAGATAATGACAAGCAGGATGCTTGTCCTACAATTTATCAGATGGAAACACAGATTGATGATATGACATCAGAAACTCTTGCGCCGGTATTTGATAAATTATTAAAGAATGGTGCTTTGGATGTTTACGTTACTCAAATTTTAATGAAAAAACAGCGTCCCGGTTTTTTGTTAACCGTTTTATCAAATTCAGAAAATAAAAATGATCTGGAAAAAATTATCCTAACTGATACAACTACTTTCGGCGTGAGAAGTTGGAAAATTGACCGAATATGTCTTGACAGAAAAATTGAAAAATTTGATTCTTCACTCGGAACTGTCAGAGTAAAAATCGGTACTCTTGATAATATAACAAAAAAAATGCCCGAACTTGACGACTGTCTGCTTATATCTGAAAAATATAACATTCCCGTGTGGAAAGTTTATAATAAAATAATCGGCGAATTAAATGAAAAGTAATCAAAGCATCTTGCTTTGAGCTTTAGCAGTTTCAATAAACAAAACCTGTTTCGAGTGCCCCTAATCAGGGGCTGCTCGAAAAGGGTTCAGCCGCAAAGCGGCGTTAAAGTCCCCCTTTTTA
>JAOZNZ010000888.1 GCA_029933535.1 bacterium
CCACCTGCCACCTGCCACCTGCCACCTGACACCTGACACCTGACACCTGACACCTGACACCTTCCAACTACTAACGACCCACCATCTGCTCGCGCTGGGATAACATCCCCCGGCCTATCGGCCACCCCCTTCAAAAGGGGGACTGCGACTTTCTACGTCATCTCCCGAAGCCGTTTTACCCGCTCGGTTATCGGTGGGTGAGTTGAAAATAGCGATTGTTTTACCGCATGAGCTTTTCCTTTTAAAGGACTGACAATATAAAGATGCTGAGTTCCCCGATTTGCAGCTTCAAGTTGATCAGAATCATCAGCAATTTTTGATAGTGCTGAAGCGAGGGCATCAGGATTACGTGTCATTTTTGCACCTGTTGAATCAGCGAGAAATTCACGTTTTCTTGAAACGGCAAGCTGGATTATTTTCACAAATAATGGCGCCAAAATCATTAACGCAATTGCTATAACGGCAATGATAGCGCCTGCCTGACCGCTGTTATTGTTATTACTTCGGCGGCGCCGTCCGCCGAATAGACTCATTCTTAAAGACAAGTCGCACATAATAACTATTGTTCCAACAAGAACACTTACCATAGTTCCAAAAAGAATATCGAAATTTTGAACGTGAGAAAGTTCATGCGCGATTACTCCCTGCAGCTCATTTCGATTCAGTTTTGCCATTAAACCCCGGGTTATAGCAATAGCACTGTGTTCCGGATTTCTACCGCAGGCAAATGCGTTTGGCGCACTGTCTTCAATTATATAAACATCGGGTTTGGGTAAAGCGGAAGCTATGCATAATTCTTCAACGATATTATGCAGCTGTTTTTCACTATTAGGATCAGTTTTTCTTGCCCGGCTAACCGCCATAATAACTTTTGTTCCCGTAAAATAGCTTATCATCGCTCCGATTGCAGCAAAAATCAATCCCATTGAGGCAAACATAATTGCATACTGCTGACCTTGTTGTTTGCCACCAAACCATAAACCGAATACATAAGCGATAACGCCAACGAAGATAATCATACCAAAAACAAGCAGCCACGATTCGCGCTTGTTTTTACTTATAAGTTCATACATTCCTGTTTTTGACATAATGAGTAATTCGCGCTCTTGACCTGCGTATGCTGGGTTCCAAGCGCGAGCATATGGATTAATAGCCACGCAAACAGCGTGGTAAAATTATTGGATTAAGTCCTCCCTTTCCTAAAGGGGGATGAGGGGGATTTCTATTTGCAATATTGAATTAGCTAATAACAATTAACTATTAACTATTAACTATTAACTATTAACAATTAACAATTAACAATTAACAATTAACAATTAACTATTAACTAATTGTTAAAACTTTACTTTGACATTTTCACGTTCTGTTTCATCCGCTTCAAAAAATTCACTTTCTTTAAAATTAAACATCCCGGCTATAATATTTTTCGGAAAAACCTGAATGGCATTATTGTATGTCATTGTTGAATCATTATAATGCTGGCGCGCGAAAGCAATCCTGTTTTCCGTGCTTGTAAGTTCTTCCTGAAGCATCATCATATTTTGATTAGCTTTTAAATCAG
>JAOZNZ010000214.1 GCA_029933535.1 bacterium
GTCAGGTGTCAGGTGTCAGGTGTCAGGTGTCAGGTGTCAGGAAATTCATCCCGATTAATCGGAATGAATTTAATATTTACTTTTTCATTGCTAACGAAGTAACGCTTTGCGTTCAACGTCAAAGGTTGAATTATTATATTAGATTACAAATCTTATTTCAATAACAAATCGGATTATTTTTAACACTAATCGGCAAAAAATAGATTTGACAAAAATATTTTTAAAAGGTATAATTTGAAAATAAATAATAATCCATCCACCCAATTTTGCGGGAATGAAATTCCGCAAGGCGAGAAGAAGGGGGAATAAATAAAGATACACCTTGCCCCGTTGGGGCAATTCATTATAGCATAGGGCTAACAGCCCTATGTTTAGATATTGAGATAATCCGTCCTCTGAAAGTGGACATCAGAATCAGTTGGAATCATGCCACGAACATTTTCTCAAAGTGATTTTTTGAATAAAATAAAAAATTCCAGTTCAAAATGAATAAAAACCGATGGGATTAATGATTTTTACCGGCAATATTAATTATGATGATAAATATGTTTGGGATTAATTTTGATGTCCTCTTTCAGAGGACAATATTCTTTTATATTACCCCTATGGGCGATGCCCATAGGCTAAAATGAATTACCCCGTTGGGGCAAAAGTATGCTTTAATTAAACTTTTACGATTATCTCAATATTATAAAAACATTCATGAAAAAATTAAAGCCAAAACTCGGTATAGTTCCAAGATGCGAGATATATGCCGAACTTTCTCAACCGCCTTTGGAAACTCATACTCATGATTTTGATGAGCTTGTTTTTGTTTTCGGAGGTTCGGGCATTCACGAAATCGATGATGAAAGATATCCACTGATTCGTGGTGACGTTTTTGTTCTTCGGGGGAATCATGTACATGGATTTGACGAAACTAATAATTTGCATTTGGAAATGATTTTATACGCGCCTGATTTTTTTAATTCTTTGAGAAAAGAATTTTCAGATTTGCAGGGATTTCAAACTCTTTTTATTCTTGAACCTCACTACCGTAAAAATCATAAATTTAAAGCAAAACTCCATTTGAATTCTGAACAGTTAAACGAAGTTTCCCGCCTGCTTAGTGTTATGAAAGAAGAAAAAATAAGAAAAAAACAGGGATATCAATCCGTTATTGATCGAATGTTTGGCGTTCTAATCGTGCTTGTCAGCAGATACTATTCCGAAACAGAATCTCCCAAACCAAAAGCTCTGATGAGAATAAGTTCTGCAATAAGTTATATGGAAAAAAATTACGCACAACCTGTTTCCGTTGCTTTTCTCGCTAAACATGTTTATGTGGCGGAAAGAACTCTTCGGCATCTCTTCAAAGAAATAACAGGACTATCACCTAAAGATTATCTTATTAGATTACGAATAGAAAAAGCCGCGGAAATGATGGCAAAAAACAGCAACGTTCGCGTAATTGACGTTTCCTCAAAAACAGGTTTTGATAACAGCAGTTATTTTACAAGGAAATTTAAAGAAATTATCGGTATAACTCCTATGAATTATTTAAAACAACAACGGAAAATGGTAGTGTGAATCCGTGATCCGTAGTCCGTAAAATCCCCTCTTGAGAGGGGTGGCGCAACGCGCCGGGGTGTGTTATGACCTTTGACCTTTGACCTTTGACCTTTGAACTATTAACTATTAACCATTAACTAATAACCATTAACTTCTTTAATTCAAAAATCAGGAGCCCCAACATTGCAGGCTTGTTAGTCGGTCTCGGCTTCACTACTCTTTTCACTCAGGTCTTTCTGATTCGTGAAGCAGGAGTCTGGCTGCGCGGAAATGAATTCGTTGTTGCGGCAATTCTTGCTGCCTGGCTGATGTGGGCAGCTACCGGTTGCGTTATTAGTTTTTATATCACACCGGGTAAATATTGTAACAAATGGATTTATCCGGCATGGATCGCTTCTGTTATAGTTTCAATTATAGAACTTATTTTGCTGAGGTGTTTCTGGGCTTGCACCGGCAAACTGCCCGGTGAATCTATCAATCTTAGCCATGCAGCCATTCTTTCGATTGCCACCACCGCACTCCCCTGTCTTTTAAGTGGTTTTGCTACCGGTGCCGCTATTAAATCATTAAAAGATTCCGGAAAGAAGTTAGTTGCTTATATCTATCTTCCTGAAACTATTGGTGCGCTAATCGCCGGTGTACTCATCACATTTTTTTTTATTCCACTGCAGCACTGGTGGTTTTCTGTAGCATTTTTGATTTCGATACCTTTATTCCTGCATTTAGGACGCTGGGGACAGCGTCCCTCCATCGCTCCACTTAGGACGCTGAAGAGAGCGTCCCTCCGAATTCTTCTCATCATCCTTTTCCTCATCGCAGCTTGGAAAAGCAACGGTTTTCTTGAACATCTTTCTCAAAAAACTTCAAGTCGGTTCTTAACAGGTAAAATAGTTTTGGACATTGATTCGCCACGCGAAAGATTTACTGTAACCACACACGATAACGAATCTGCTTTCTACATAAATGGCAGGCTGACCGGTTCAAGCATGCAGCGTGAATCAGCAGAAGAGATCAGTTGGTATTCATTTTTTTCGGCCGAAAAACCGGAAACAGCTTTACTTATTGGTTTTCCTTACAACGGACTTTTAAGAGAATTTTTGCAAAAGAATTTTTCGGAAATTATTATTCCCGAACCGGAAAAAAATTTGATAAACAAATTCTCACCTTTCCTTTCACCTGAAGATTCAAAAGCTCTCAACTCCCCTCACGTGAAAATTGTTCCTGAAGATTGCAGAACATTTTTACAGACACATAAAAATTCACCTCATGATATCATTGTTCAAAATATAGGAATCCCGGAATCTTATGCTTCAAGCCGATTGTATTCAAAAGAATGGTTCAAAATAATCGCAAAACACCTGGCAGTTAACGGAACTTTTACTGTCGTACTACCGGGCAGCGCGGGATACGTTCCCGATGACCTTGCGCGAATTCTTTCGAGGACAATTATAACGATGGAATCGGTTTTTAAATATGTTACAATTATTCCCGGTTCAAGCACATTGCTTATTGCTTCAAACACAAAGAAGGTCCCGGACAGGCCTGATTATTGGTTAAAAAAATGGCGAAATTATTCCGCCGATAATTCTGTAAAGCATAATGCAGCCGCAAGCATTCCCCCTTTTATAAAGGGGGCGAGGGGAATTTTGAATTCGAACTTGTGGACTCATACGAACAATCCACCGGCTCACTCTGTTCGCAGGCAGCCACATTTTTCTCGCTGGTTTAACGAAGCATTAATTAATGACAATTTAAATAAATTTCGTGTTGCACAATTCACAAATGCATGTGTACAATTCAAATTTCTTCCTGCACACAAAGATTTATCTCCTTTTTTATATGGCGATGCGTTGCTTTATTCCGAAGCAAGATTTGCCGGAACAACTCACAAAATTTTGTCGCTGCTTTATAGTCACAATTCGACAGTAATGATTATTTTATTTATAATATTGATTTTGTGGGCTGGCACAACTTACGCAAGCGGAATTGCAAATTTTCCGAAAGCTCAAATTTGGTTTCTAATGACTACATTTTCGGCTGTAGGCTTTATAGGCGAAATGACTTTGCTTGTCAGATTTGTAATTGAGCGTGGAAACCTTTTTTATTCTATTGGCTTATTGTTCGCCGGTTTTATGTTTGGTCTCGCAATTGCAACATACACAATTGAAAAATCAAAAACAAAAAACAGGCTTCTTCTTCCCGCGGCAATTATAATATTATGCTTAACACTATGTGCAATTACATTTCTCCCATGGCCTGTTTTACCATCGCATGTAATGATTTTTTCATTTGTGTTAAATACTATCTGCGGCTTGTGCGTAGGAACCTGTTTTACAATGTTGGCACATCGGGTGCAAAATATCAAACACGGCGGAATAGTTTTGTACGCGGCTGATTTATGCGGAGCACTGATTGGCGGACTGCTTTTTAGTATAATCATCCCGCCGGTTTTAGGGTTTGGATTTCTAACGGCAATAATAGCAGGACTCCTCATCCTGCTTTTACCGGCAGTTTTCCTGATAAGTGAGTAACTAGACGCTGTTCGAAAAGGGGGGGAACATCTGAATCCTGATAGTTTGCTAAAGCAATTCCCCCTTTTTTAAAGGGGGCAAGGGGGATTTTCTCTTTTCAATTAGCATGATTATTTCATTGGTTTTTCGATATCTTTTGCGATTTTTAAATGGTTTTACCACCTTTTTTGAAATTTCTGTTTATTCCAAAATTTTTAAATCCCCCAACCCCCTTTAAAAAAGGGGGACTTTAACGCCGTACTCGCGTTCTTACCGATTACGGATCACGGATTACGAATTTACCAGCGACCCGGAATTTCGGTTCCACAAAACTCGCATTTCCCATCTTTTACATTTATATTGCTGATGTAATATCCACTTCGTCCTATAATTTTTCTTCCGCAACCATGACAGTAAGTTGATTCATATTTGCTGCCCGCAACGTTTCCCGCGTAAATATATTTTATACCAAAACTCTTTGCAATATCTATCGCCATATTAAGCGTGGACAATGAGGTGGGTGGCCGGTCCAAAACTTTGTAATTGGGATAAAATCTTGAAAAATGTACGGGTATATCTTCGCCAATTTCAGTTACTATCCATTCGCAAAGATTACTGATATCTTGCGGACTGTCGTTAGCGCCCGGAATAATTAAGTTTGTCAGTTCAGTCCATATTCCTTCCTCTTTGAGGATTTTGAAAGTACGGAGAACAGGTTTTAATTTCCCTGAAGTATATTCTGCATAAAACTTTTCGGAAAAACCTTTTAAATCCACATTCGCAGCGTCAATATATTTGCAAAGCTCCCGAAGAGGTTCTTCTTCGATATACCCGCATGTTATATAAACATTTTTTAATCCCTTTTCTTTTGCGAGTTTTGCTGTGTCGCGCATATACTCGAAAAAAATCGTTGGTTCGGTATAAGTATATGCTATTGATTTGCTGCCGGAACGAATAGCTTCCGCGACAACCTGTTCCGGAGACATATTAATATACCTTGTTTCTTCCGGTTTAGCCTGTGAAATTTCCCAGTTCTGGCAAAAAATACATTTTAAATTACAGCCAGCTGTCGCAATGGAAAAAACTTTGGTTTCGGGAAGAAAATGAAAAAGCGGCTTCTTTTCTATCGGGTCAACATGAACAGCAACAGGTTTGCCGTAAACTATTGTTCTCAATGTTCCACCAATATTTACGCGTGCCCGGCATTTCCCGCTGTATCCGTTAGGTATTATACAAATTCGCGGACACAGATTACATTTCACGGCTTTATCTTCTATCGGCTCCCAATATTCAGCTATTCGCATGGAAAGTCCGGCACGAGCAACTTTACCGCTTGAAAGTTTTGTAAAACCGGAAAGGTCTATTTTCTTTGGTATAGCAGTTCCTGCCGCAAATTCTTTGGCACCGCGAATTTCTTCCCACAAACTATACGTGAACAGAACTGCAACGATTGCAATTAAAATTAAAGCTATAAAAGATTTTAATTTATTTGTCATTTTTTATCACGAATCAATTTTTCAACCACGAATGAACACGAATAGACACGAAAATAAATTAATCTAAAAAAACGTCTTTAAATGTTGTTTTAGGAAATTTGAATATAATCTGATTATTTATTAGTGAAATAAAATTCGTGTTTATTGGTGTTCATTAGTGGTTAATATTTTATTTGCGATTCATTTGTGGTTGATTTGTGGTTGCTTTTTTCCTTTTATTGTTTCAAAAAGTGCGCCATCGATACAGAAAAATGAGCACCAGAATCTTTTTATAAAACAAGAAACAATTAATACTGAAATACCAAAAATAAAATAAGCTCGCGGTGGATTTCTTGTGAAAATCGCGTGAAAAGGTTCAAACTTCTCCGCTGGAATTTCCGGAAAAATTACTACCGCTAATAAAACAATCACCAGCAAAATATATTTGACATATTTTAAACACCTTACAAAAAACGGCGGTAAACTTAGACTACAGGGAACTACACGATAACAAATTTCGCTTAAAGCGCCAAATGGGCAAACGTACCTGCAATAAACTTTTCCAAAAAACAGTGGTGAAATAATAGTAAACAAAAAAACAAT
>JAOZNZ010000889.1 GCA_029933535.1 bacterium
TTACATTGTCGCCAGGCATTACCATGTCGGTTCCTTCAGGTAATGTTACCGCACCCGTTACATCGGTTGTACGGAAATAAAACTGGGGACGATAACCTTTGAAAAATGGGGTGTGGCGTCCGCCTTCCTCTTTCGACAATATATATACTTCGCCTTTAAACTTCGTGTGAGGGGTGATTGAACCGGGTTTCGCTATTACCTGACCGCGTTCAATCGAATCTTTGTCAACTCCGCGAAGCAGTAATCCTACATTGTCGCCCGCCTGACCTTCATCAAGTGTCTTACGGAACATTTCTACTCCCGTACATACTGATTTGCTTGTCTCGCGGATTCCTACGATTTCTACTTCGTCACCGGTGTGTACTATTCCTGTCTCTATTCTTCCCGTCGCTACTGTTCCGCGACCGGAAATACTGAATACATCTTCTACTGCGAGGAGAAGTGGTTTTTCTACATCACGGGCAGGTGTAGGTATATATGAGTCAATTGCTTCTACAAGTTTGTCAATTGATCCCATTCCCATTTCGCCTTCATCACCTTCTGATGCTTTTAAAGCTGAACCTATTATTACAGGGATGTCATCTCCGGGAAAATCATACTCGTTAAGAAGATCTCTTACTTCCATTTCTACAAGTTCGAGAAGTTCAGGATCATCTACCTGGTCTGCTTTGTTTAAATATACTACCATCGATGGTACATTTACCTGACGGGCAAGAAGAATGTGTTCGCGTGTCTGAGGCATCGGACCGTCTGCGGCACTTACAACAAGTATCGCTCCGTCCATCTGAGCTGCACCGGTAATCATATTTTTAATATAGTCAGCATGTCCCGGACAATCAACGTGAGCGTAATGACGATTTTCTGTTTCGTACTCAACGTGCGCTGTATTTATAGTGATTCCACGTGCTTTTTCTTCAGGTGCGTTGTCGATCTGGTCATAAGATTTCACTTCTGTACCAAATTTAGTTGCCTGACGCGTAGTTATTGCTGCAGTAAGCGTTGTTTTTCCGTGGTCAACGTGTCCGATAGTTCCCACATTCACGTGCGGTTTTGTCCGCTGAAATATTTCTTTTGCCATAGCTGGTCTCCAGAGTTAAATTCTGTGTTATAAAAACTCTTGTATGTTACTTAATATTAAAGAGTCGAAATTTCCTGCTTCGTAAATCGTCCAGATAACAAAGACGAGACACTCCATTGACATTGGGGGATGTCTTCGTCTTACTAATCTGCCCTTGTATTTGCTTTAATACTGCATGTTTCGGGCTTGCATACGGTATTCTGGTTTCAAAGCGGCGTTTATTATATCAAATCATTTCTAAAAAATCAACCGCATGTTAAAAGATGGAATTATGGAATGGAGGGACGCTGTCCCCGGCGTCCTAAATAATGGAGTGTTGGATTGTTGGAGTCCACGCTTTAGCGTGTGAATTGGATTATTGGATTATTGGAGTGATGGAGTGGTCGAGTGATGGAGTGGCCGAGTGGCCGAGTGGCCGAGTGGCCGAGTGGTCGGGTGGTCGAGTGGTCGGGTGGTCGAGTGGTCGGGTGGTCGAGTGGTCG
>JAOZNZ010000890.1 GCA_029933535.1 bacterium
AAACTCTGCCGCCTGAAAGTCTGAAAATATTTTCTATTTCAGGCAAATCCTTAATTTTGTTTTCTATTCTTTCAAGAATACGGTTAACTTCACTTACCGAAGATCCACTCGGCATTTTTAGTTTAATCATTACCCGGCCGTCATCAAGTTTAGGAAGGAATTGTGTCCCGGCGATGGCCGCGAGTAAAAGACCTACACCAAGCATTAAGAATGCAATAATTACAACGGGTATTTTAAATCTCATAACGATTGCCAGTAATCGCCTGTAAATACGAAGTCCTGCTTCTATAATCGTATCAAATCTTTTTGCCAGACCGGACAAATCAGCATCTTTTTCATTGCGCAGAAGACGGTCAGTCAGTAATGGTGTAAGAGTAACAGCTACAAGCAATGATACAAGAACAACCCCCGCGACAACAAGAACCAGCTCTTTGAACAAAATTGCAGTCATACCCGGAACAAAAACGAACGGAAGAAAAATCGCCAGAAAAGTCAAAGTAGAAGTCACAATCGCCGAGCCGACTTCTTCAGTACCTTGTGCCGCAAAATTTTTAACACCCTCCGCTTTGAGTCGTGTAATATTTTCCAATACTACAATCGAATTGTCAAGAATCACTCCCAATGCAACTACCAGCCCTCCGAGAGAAAAGACATTTATAGAAAATCCAAACCCTTTCATTAACGCAAAATTTGCAAGAAGAGTTATTGGAAGCGCTACAACCATAACAATCACTTGCCGCCATCTGCCGAGGAAAAGATAAATGACAATAATAACCAATATCGCGGCAATCAACGCGGAATTTTTTACACTGTTAATTGCCCCCATAACATAAACACTTTCATCCTCTACAAAGCCAAATTTGATATCTTTTGGAATAGTTCCCTGCTTTTTCAATTCTTCAAGTCGCGCTTTGACTCCCTGCGCAACCGAAACAGCATTTGCTGCGTACTGTTTAAGAACTTTAAATTCCACACATGGCTTACCCTCAAAATAAGTTTGTATCCGCATCTCTTCATGCGAATCTTCAACTCTTGCAATATCTTTTATATAAATCTCCTCGCCTGTCGGACTAAGAGCTACAACAACATCTTGTATTTCCTCAACAGATTCAAATTCTCCCATTGTACGAGCAATTATTTCGCGCGGTTCTATTGTTACCCGTCCGGCGAAAGTTTCCAAATTTTCTTCAGAAAGTGCTTTTGCGACTCGCGACGGTGACAATTTATATGCCTGGAGACGTTCGGGATCAAGATGCACACGTATTTCTCTTTCCATTCCACCTACAATTTCAGCGCCTGCGGTACCTTTCACCGTAGTTAATCTGTCAATAAGCCAGTTTTCCGCCCATTCACGAAGCCAAACCAGATCATGTTCATCAGAGGTGAACATTATTTCCATCACAGGCAATTGTGACGGATCAGCTTTAATTATGACCGGTGGATCCATCCCTCGTGGAAGCTTTTTTGTAACACGCCCCATTGCTGCAACAACATCCTGGAAAGCGACCTCCACGTTAACATCATAAGAAAAATTAATAAGAAGAGTGTACATTCCTTC
>JAOZNZ010000891.1 GCA_029933535.1 bacterium
AAAAAGATTCATTGGATAAAACGCACTGGCGTGTTTTGTGGCGATTCGTGGACTATGAAAAATACAGTGAAAATATTTCACTTGACGTATTTCCATTTGTAACTTACGACAAAGTTCCTGAAGAAGAAATTTCGCAGTTCTCGGTGCTTTGGAGATTATTCCGCCGGCGTGAAGAAAAGGATAAAAGAGCTTTGGATATTTTGTTTATACCGATCATACGGGGGAAATAATTAAGGACCGAGATCTGTAATCCGTAACCCTAATAAAAAAAATCACTATCGTCCCATAAGAAATATAATTCATTTAATATTTAATGGCTCAATGTCTTTTTTAGGGGGGGATTACTGTAGCTGACCTCGTTGAGGTCGGCAGATACACCCGGGATTGCTAATAAAAATCCCCCTGAATCCCCCTTTACCAAAGGGGGAATAGCAACGGCCTCAAAATTATATGCTATAATGACAAACGTCCCCCTAAAAAAGACATTGAGCCTAAATTATTCAATTGTAGACCATATAATCAGACACAATTATATGAATTATGTACTCGGCTGGCAATGGCCTTTATATCCTGCAACTCAATCCGGTCATGAAAGATTATGGTATAATACTTGATGGCATACAACATTCAATTCTATGGATATAATAGAGCCTAATCTCGGGCCTATTACATGGTAAAAATATATAACAAATAACGGAGATTTTAAAAATGAAAACGATAAAAATGATTTTATTAACAAGTATAATAATTCTTTCAAGCTTTTCTAATTGTGTAAATGCGCAGAGTGAAACAAATTTTTATAGTCCTCTGATGCAAAGAGTTATATCGGATAAAACAATTGATTGGAGGCTTAGTTTTCCAACTTTTAAAAATTATACCGCTAAAGAAATAATGCAATTGTGCGAAGAATCCGGCAAACTTTATGAGGAAGGAAAAATTTCGGGTGAAAGCACGATTAATATTGTATATTTATTAAAAGCTTTAGATATAAGAAAAGAACTGGATTTAAATCTTTTGCTCAATATTGTGGCTGATGAAACAAAACCTACAATTTATAGAAGAGTGGTCGGAAGAGTAGCGTGTGGAGAAGAATTTTTGATTCCAATTGAACGAATAGACATGAATAAAGTTTATGATGTTTACACTAAAATAATAAAAGATAATTCTGAAGATGTAAATTTACGAGTTGGTTTGTGTTCGGCATTAAGCAGTCAATTAGGAGAACAATATGCCTGGATAGTATTTCCCGAAAAAATGAAAACGAAACTTTCAAGAACAACAATTGATGAAAAGGCTTTTGATGAAATAATCAAAACTAATGAAAAAGTAAAAGCAGAGATAATAAAGCATGACCAAAAAATTGAAAAATATATGAATTTTTTAAACGAAATTCTTATTTCTAAAGATATGCCTGATAAATTAAAAACGATAGGCATAAGTTATATTGTTCATTTTCGAGGTTCAAAAACACCCGGATTAGAAAAAATTAAGGAAACACTTAATTCTTTAATTCCAACAATACCTGATATTACTATTAGTGAAGTCCC
>JAOZNZ010000892.1 GCA_029933535.1 bacterium
TGACAAAAAACAAAGTCATGATTTTTCAGAGCTGAAATACACGCATCAGCTTTACCTTCGTAATTTGTGTCATAAAGCCCTGTTGCTCCTTCGACATTAATGACATCAAGTCCGGCATATTTCCCGAGACCTTTTATTAGATCAACAGCAGAAATCGCTGCACCTGTTTTTCCATAAAGTTCGGCATAAGTTTTCATCTTAGGTTTTTTACCTGCCGACCATGGCCAAATATAATTGGCTTTATCTTTTCCCTTTTCCGCGCGTGCGATATTAACCGGATGATTTTCCAGCACAGCATTAGATTTTAAGATTAAATCATTTAAAAAATTGCTCGTATATTCATCACCGTTGATCATCAAACTTTTTATTTCCTCATTTGGATAATCATGCGGCGGAACACATTTTATCTTTTTTGAAAATTTCTCGTCTTTGATAACAAGAAGATGGCGGTAACTGACTCCCGGATAGAATTTAGCTTTTTCCGAACCGATTGCTCTGTTTAACTCCTCAATTAAAATTGCTGCTTCTTCACTTGATATATGACCCGCACTGTGATTCTTTATTCTCCCGTCTTCAACACACATTAAATTGCAGCGTAGCGCAACTTCATCATCGTGTATCGCCACTCCCATACTTGCAGCTTCAAGAACACCGCGACCCTCAAAACATTTTTCTGAATCGTAACCAAGAACGGAGAGATTAGCTACCGCGCTTCCTGTCGGCATACTTTCCGGAATAGTTTGAAATAAACCGCATCTGCCTTTTGCGGCTAGCGCATCGATGTTTGTTTTTTCAGCGACCATAAGAGGAGTCTTTCCACCAAGTTTTTTGAGTGGATAATCCGCCGCGCCATCTATTAGGAAGACGATAAATTTCATTGAATAGATTTAAGTAATTAAAATTTAGGTTTAAGGTTTCCAATTTCTAATTGATCTAATTGACCTAATTGCTCTAATCAAATCCCAATTTCTAATATCCCAAGGAAGTAATATGTATTTATGTTCATGCTCAAAAACAAGACATTTGATTTTGTTCATTTCTTCATTTGGTTATTGTTCATTATTTAGGTTAATTAGGTCAATTAGAAATTAGGTCAATTTTCTAGATCATAGGTTAATACCTAGCTTACTTTTTTATAAATAGAATTAAAAATTAAATTCAACTCTTTAGCTTCTTGCCACAATGGTTTAGCTTCTTCTTTTAATTCAGGAACCGCAACAACCATCATTCTGATAAAATGCTTAGATTCTCTGGATTCTTTTTTTACTATACCTATCTTTTACAAAACAAAATTATTTTTTCTCCAAAAATAGCTGTCCTTTCTTCCAAATCCCATTTTTTATTGTTTTGTTGGTCTTTCATTTTGTTTATTTCTTATTCTTGAACATTGGTTATTTTTTAGGTCAATTAGGTTAATTAGAAATTAGATCAATTTTAAATATTTCTTGAACTCATTATAATCACACGCCAGCCTATCATAATGCTCTTCTTTTTCCATCGCTTCTTTCATGGACTCAGGTAAAGGAGGATCTATGTTTATAACTT
>JAOZNZ010000893.1 GCA_029933535.1 bacterium
TTCTTTATTTTCAGAAGCGATACTATGCAAATAAACGGTTATGATCACCTAGGAAATATGCTGCCGAACTTCCCGATTACTGATCTTAATTGCGCAAGTGAAGGGCAGTGGTATTATGGGGATTTTCAACCGCTGCTTGCTGATGTTGATGCTGATAATTTTCCGGAATTAGTTTATATCGGCGGTTACGAATATTCTGAAGATGGTGAAATGCCGTATTCGTTTGTTGTTACTGCAAGAGATTTGGACGGATTGCTTGTGCCGGGATATCCGTTGACTGTCAACGGTCTTGACGCACCTGGAATGTATCCCGGTTATAATTACATGCTATCCGGTTTAAGCCCGAATATTTTTACTACTAACCAAAATATTCTGGCGACAATAGGTGCGGAACTTTTTATGATTGATACCGGTAAACCTTTTAATAAAAACTTGCAGGAATGGCCGGCTTTGGCTAAAGATTCTTTTCGCTCCTACAATTATGTTCATTCACCGGGAAAATTAAAAGGTAATCTGGTTGCTGATAAAACAAAAGGAATTAATTCCCTTAATGTTAATTTCTCTTCGTTCGTTATTGCTGCTAATACTAATAATCTTTATTTTAGATGGGATTTTAATAATGACGGAACTGTTGACGAGGAAGGTTTGTTTATGGATTCCGCTGTACATAATTATAGTTCGGTTGGAACGTATTCCGTAAGATTAGTTTTGTCTAATGAAGCCGGCGAAGTTTATACCGCTATTCGTGAAAATTATATTCGGGTTTCGGCTGATGTAACTGCTGATTTTTCAGGCTGGCCAACTAATGCAATCGCGCCTGTCCGCGTGGATTTTACGGACTTGTCTTTGAACTATCCGGATAGTTGGGCGTGGGATTTTGATAATGACGGAACGATAGATTCCACGGAAAAAAATCCGCAGTTTCTTTACACAAATTCTGGAATTTATTCTGTAACTTTGTATGTTAGTAATAATTTTGGTTTTGGAGAAAGTTCAGGTAACTCTAAAACCAAAATTGCTTACATAAATATTTCTTCAGTAATGCCGGGTGCAACAAACCATTATGTTTCAAAAACCGGCAAACATATTTTTCCTTATAAAACCTGGGAAGATGCCGCGACAAATATTATTGCTGCAACTTCCGCTGCAACTTCCGGGCACAATATTATTGTAAATGACGGAGTTTATTTTGAAGCAACTTATATTTATATCAGAGATGGTATTTCTATTCGAAGCGTGAACGGACCGCTTGTTACAATTATAGATTGTAATTACGGGAAAAACGGTGAAGTTCGGGTTAATGCCGAAGTTAATACCAAATTCAAAGGCTTTACTGTCAGAAATGCACGGAACTGGACCGATGGAGGGATGACTACTCGCGGTGAAGTTGATGATTGTATTTTTATCAATAATCATTCTACAAGCGAAGGGTTTATTGTCGGTGCGGGCGGCGTGTCTGTTAGAGGAAATGGTATTGTTGCTAACTCACTTATTGTTTCAAACGTTTCTTTAATCGGCGGCGGAGTTCAAATCTTTGATTCAGG
>JAOZNZ010000894.1 GCA_029933535.1 bacterium
ATAGTTTTCGATTCATGATTTTATTTTTTCCCTTTAACAAATTAAATTATTTTGCCACTACAGAGAACACAAAACCCAGAAATAAAACTACTGATAGAATGACAATACTAATAAGTATTATCGGAACGATAGCTGCTTCACTGAAAGACATATCGTTAAATTCATGTGTGCAGCGGGGGCATTTATATCGTTGATTAATTTGCGTTCCGCCAGGTGAGAACAATTTAAGTAAAAATGCGCTAACACGATTTACTTCTTTTGATTGTTTAATTACGAGCATTTTAGATTTTTTTTTGCAATGCGGGCAAAGTTTAAAGAGTGCTCTGCTTTTTTCCCGTGAGCCATTTTTCTTTTTTGACAAATGATTTTCACTCATGATTTTTTTTGTATTATTTTAATATTTTATCAGCAATGGTTTCCCACGGCGTTTTTTTATCGTTATATTTTACAATTCCGAGAACGGGTTTTCCTGAACAGTATTCAATAATTTCAGGATTGCTTATTGCCGGTTCTTTTTCTTCCACGGGTATTGTGTCGTTAAAAATAAAGCCTGTTACATTTAGTCCCGCTTCATCGCATATTTTTGCGGAGAGCCACGAATGATTAATTGTTCCTAAATCCCGTGAAGCGACAATTATTATATCAGAATTGAGGTCACTAAACAAATCGCGAAAAGAATAAATTCCTTTCGAAGTGTCCATAATTGGCACCATAATCCCGCCTGCGCCTTCAACAATCATTAAATCGTGTCTATGTCTGAGGATATCAAATGCCTCAAAACATTTTTTAATGTCTATATTTTTCCCTTCAAGTTTTAACGCGTGATAAGGAGCAAGCGGCTGTTCAAAGTAAAATGGATTAACTTCTTCAATTGTGTCGTTTACGCCGGAAGCTGAGATAAGTTTTTCAGCATCTTCTCTGCTGCCTGAGCAAAAAGGTTTAAAGACGCCGACGTCAATTCCGCGATTTTTTAATTCCCGCACAATTCCGCATGCGACATAAGTTTTACCGATATCTGTATTAGTTCCTGTAATTACTATAGTGTTCATGAATATTTTTAAAAATTAAGATACCGCGAGGTGTAATTCGCGAACTTCCGTGTATAACCGATTAGATAGTTTTTCTTTTTCTATTTCAATATCATAATGCGTCTGCAAGTTCAACCAGAATTGAGCCGACATTCCAAAATATCTTCCGAGCCGTAAAGCGGTATTGGCGGAAATTGAACGTTTCCCATGCACGATTTCATTAATCCGGCGTGGAGGAACATTTATCTCTTTCGCAACACGGTACTGTGATAATTTCATGGGGATCAAAAATTCTTCTGATAAAATTTCACCTGGATGAACGGGAGTTATTTTTTTTGTTTTCATGATGATATTTTCCTAATGATAATCTACAATTTCTACTTTATATGCTGCATTATTTTGCCAAACAAAACAAATCCGCCACTGTTTATTTATTCTAATGCTATATTGACCACGACGATTACCGCTTAATTTTTCAAGTTTATTTGAAGGGGGTATTCTCAGTTCTTGTATAT
>JAOZNZ010000215.1 GCA_029933535.1 bacterium
GCAGTAAATGCCGCTATCGTGGCAATATTACTGCACTCCATATCCATTCTTCAACTCCGCTTCTCTCTTTTTCCAGTATTTTACAGAGTCAGCTACAAGTTTATCCACAGACGCTTTGTCGGGTTTGCCGAACATCGCAGGATATGGATCGCCGCCGGGACCGAGGGGCTCGGGTGTTGCGAATCTGCGTCCTTCAGTGTAACCAATAACATAAAGCGCCATAATAATTGCGTCTATATCCATGGAACCTTTTCCGAGAGCGCAGCGGTTTGAGTCTGCGAGATGAAGATTTACAAGCATGTCCCCTGCGTCAATAAGGCTTTCGGAAATGATCGCTTCACCTACCTGCATATGGTAAACGTCGCCGTTGATATTTGCGATCCCGGGATGGTTAACGGCTTTAATATATTCTTTTGCATCGGCAATAGAATTTACCAACGAAACTTCTGCAGCACGGATTGGTTCTATCGCTGCCTGAATACCTGCAGCTTCAAAATCTCCCGCTACAATTCTTAAAGTTTCTACTGAACGATCAAATTCACTGTCATCATAAGCGGTTGGTCTGCCAACAGCTCCCGGAACAACAAGAATATATGAACCGCCTACTTCTTTGCACAAGTCTATTTGTCTGCGGATATAGTCGATAGCGTTTTGTCTGGAAATCCCTGAATTGCTTGAGAGGTCGTTTTCCGGACCGAACATTCCGCATACTCCCGCGGCTTTCATATTGTATTTCCCAAGAATTTCGTTTACTTCTTTCGCGCAGTAGCCGAGATCATCTCCGTATCTGTTTCCATGAAGTTCTATCCATTCAACGCCATTGCTGCTGAGTCGTTTGGCGGAATCTTCAAGCGGTTCGATACCGAAGCCCCAATTACTCCATGAAAGTTTCAGGTTTTGATTTTTCAGTTCCGGTTTTTCGATCAAAGTTTTTTTGAATTTTTCTACAAGTTTTTCTCTTTTGATTTCATAGTTTTGAAGTTTCATATTTGTCTCCTCCCACGACTAAAGTCATGGGTTAATATTAGTATTATTGTTTATCTTTCGTATTTCTCCTTAAAAGTTATTTTCTTATTAGGACTTATTTGTCCTATTTGTCCTATTTGTCCTATTGAACTGATAGAATTCGTTATCCGTTATTTGTTATCAGATGTCAGGTGTCGGGTGTCAGTGTTCAGGAAAATCCCCCTCCCCCCTTTACAAAAGGGGGAATAACCAATCAATCCCACCTTCCAACCTTCGCACCTTCCCACTTTCCCACCCACGCTTTAGGCGTGGCAGGCTTCCCACCTTCTGACACCTGACACCTGCTCGCGCTTGGAAGCGCGGCTTACTACTTTTTATACCCGTCAAGAGCTACAACAGTAACCAGAATGGCTCCCTGAATTACTCTTTGAAAATATGGTGAAAAGACATCAGATTTTAAATTAAAAATGTTTTCTATAAGCGCAAGAACAAAAACACCAAGCAATGTCCTGATAACGCTTCCACGCCCACCTGCAAGATGAGTTCCACCAATAACAACAGCAGCAATAACTTTGAGTTCCATGCCGTCACCGACAACCGAAGAACCGGAATTAAGTCGCGCGGCCATCATTATACCCATGAGTCCCGCGAAAAATCCTGTCAGGATAAAAATTGTCATTTTATAGAAATCGACATTTATTCCGCTTGTAATTGCAGTTATCTTATTCCCGCCGATAGCATAAATATTCCTTCCGTACCTAGTGTAAGCAAGAACATAATGACAAATAATTAAAAGAAAAACAAAAATAATAAAAAAGACAGAAATACCGCCAAATTCAAGTTCTCCAAAATTATTGAAAGCGGCAGACTGTGATGTTATCGGCCGACCGTTAGAATAAGAAAGTGCAATACCTTTAACCATGATCATCGCTCCGAAAGTAACAATAAAAGCGCTGATTTTTGCTTTAGCAACAAGAACTCCATTCAATAATCCAAGAACTATCGCGGCACCAATTGCAAATATAAGAGCAGATAATAAACCTAATCGCGGTTCGAGTCCGACAACAAGCAATCCGGCTAAAGAGTAAACCGAGCCTACCGACAGATCAAACTCACCTCCGATAATTGCGAATGTCATTCCAAGGGCAACGATGCCGAAAGTAGCTACTTGTATGAGTAGCGAATTAACATTGTAAAGAGAATTAAAGCCATCACCATTCAGCCAAATTGCTGCAACAATGTAAAGCAGCAAAGCCAGGGAAAAAACTTTTTCTCTGATTAAGAAAGCAATGATTTTTTTTGACAGTTTATTCATATCTGATAAATTTCGTATATTAACATAATTATTATCCTGGAAGGATAAATTATGATAGCCCGGCACAGCGTACCGGGTATAATCAATATCAAATTTCCCTGTCCTGACAGGACAGATTAATCCCAAAGGTATTTTTCGTTATATTTAATTTCATATTTTTTTAAAAAAGCAAGAAACTCTTCTTTAAACGATATTTTTTCATGATGTTCTTCTTGAGACTTAATATATGAAATAACAGTATTTCTTTGAGAAGCACTTACAGAAAAGACACCATATCCTGATTGCCAAGCAAATTTATTTAACAATAGATTATAATCCAAAGATTTTGTTTTTATCCATTTACTGGTTTCTTTTTTCGTATGTTTTACAACATCAGAAATTGATTCAGTTCTTGACATCACGAAAAGAATATGTATATGATCACTCGTCCCACCAGCAATTATACAATTACATCCCATCGAATTAAGTGCAGATGACATATAGGCATATAATTCATTTCGCAAAGGTTTCTCAGCCAAAAATTTCTCTCTGTTTTTTGTAGAATAAATTAAATGTAATAAAACG
The DNA here is from genome assembly GCA_029933535.1 of bacterium. GTDB lineage: Bacteria > Auribacterota > UBA3054 > UBA3054 > B51-G9 > B51-G9. The sequence goes on from JAOZNZ010000215.1 coordinate 2,846, forward strand.
TTTGACAATGATTGAGCCATCTTTTTTCAATTTGTTAACGAACCCTTTCAGGGTTCTATTTTATATTTTATTCTACCCACCCGGGGCGCTGCCCTGGGCTATCATAATTAATCCCTATGGGATTAAAAAAAATCCAAAATCACCTGACGAAGTAACGTGTTACTGCGCGATTATTAGAAATTAGATCAATTAGATCAATTTTATTTCCTTCTTTGCATCCATACTGCAGCCACAATAATTATTCCCATTAAAATGCGTTGATTAAATGGTGAAACGCCCATGAGATTTAAAATATTTCCGAGAATTCCTATCGTCAGCACACCAAGCAAAGTTTTTATAATGTTGCCTTCTCCACCTGCAATTCCGCCAACCATTACCGCGGCAATAGCGTAAAGCTCGTATCCCTTACCTGCTTCAGGCAGACCACCATTTACACGTGCGCTTAAAATAATTCCCGCGATAGCCGCGGAAAATCCCGCGATAGCGTAAACAACCATTTTATAAAAACCGACACGGATACCCGAAAGGCGTGCGGCTTCATACGATCCACCGGTAAGATAAATCCTTCTTCCGAAAGTAGTATAGGCGAGAACAATATGAGATATAACAGCAACAACAATAAAGATTAAAACGGGGACCGGCAGGAAACCGAAAATTTTTCCCTGACCGAGGGCGGTGTAAAACGGCGCTCCGCCTTCCGGCAGCATCATTCTTCCACCATTAGTATAAATCAACGCAACGCCGGCGTAAATCAACTGAAAACCCAGAGTAATCATAAACGCTTCGCCGGAATTCGCGTTTATTTTTGAAAGAATTGCACCGGTAATCATTCCTGCCATCAACCCAATCAAAAGAGCACCAACAATAGCACCGCCTGTTCCAACTTGAAATTGCAAACCAACACCAAAAACCGCACCGACTGAAAGAACAGAACCGACTGAAAGATCAAATCCGCCTGTAAGCATAACGAAAGTCATACCGCAGGCAAGAATTCCGTTAACGGTAACCTGTTTTAAAATATTCAACAGATTATCTTCCGTCAAAAAGGAATTATTGACGAGAGACGAAATGATAATCATGCCGACACAAACGAACAGGATTTTATAATTTGCAAAAAGTTTCTTTATGAATTGTTGCAAGGTTGTAAGGTTGTAAGGTTGTAAGGTTATGTTATTTTAGATTTCAAATGATTCATTATTCTTAAATCTTCAAAGTTATTGATTTTACTCATAATATTTTAAGTTGTAAGGTGTTAAGGTTACAAGGTTGTTCACTTCATTCATTTAAGGTTAGAAGGTTGAATTGGCTATGAAACCTTGCAACCTTAGGGGCGCAAAGCGACCAACCTTAAGTCCCGATTTATCGGGATAACCTTCCAACCTATTTATCCTATAGCGCAATGCAGGATTTCTTCGCTTGCAACCTGTTTTTGCCTGTTATCAAATTCTCCTTTAATTTTACCTTCGTGCAGAACAATAATTCTGTCGCTTAAAGCAAGGACTTCCGGCATTTCCGAAGAAACGAAAATAATAGATTTTCCCTGTTTCACAAGTTCGTTAATAATTGAATAAATTTCCTGTTTAGCGCCAACATCTATTCCACGGGTCGGTTCGTCAAGCATAAGAATTTCAGCATCGGAATAAAGCCATTTGGCGAGAGCCACTTTTTGTTGATTACCGCCGCTTAGATTTATACATTGCTGATTAATGCCCGGAGTTTTAATTGACAAATCATCCACGTATTTTTTCGCGACATTTTTTTCTACTGATTTTTGTATAAATCCCAGTTTTGTGATGGCATCAAGTTTTGCCGCGCTAATATTTTCCGCAACGGAAAAATTCAAAACTAATCCTTCTTCTTTTCTGTCTTCATTTAGAAGAGCTATTCCGTTTCCAATTGCATCAATCGGCGAATTGATCTTTATTTCTTTTCCATTAAGAAAAAAATTCCCGGAATCAATTTTGTCGGCTCCGAAAACAGCTCTTAAAAGTTCCGTTCTGCCGGCTCCAACAAGACCTGCAAAACTCAGCACTTCACCTTTTTTCAGTTCGAAATTTATATTGTCAAGCTTTCCGTCAATATAAATATTTTCTACTTTCAAAACCGGTCCACCATTTTCCGGCGTCCTTTGTGGAAAAGCGTGATCCATGTCCCGGCCAACCATTTTGTTGACAATATCTTCACGGGAAGTTTCTGAAATATTCATGGTGTCTATCGCCTTTCCGTCACGTAACACAGTAACCTTATCACTCAAATCAAAAATTTCGTCCATTTTATGAGAAATATAAATGACCGTTATGTTTTTTGATTTCAATTCGCGAATTATTGAATAAAGATTTTTAACTTCTTTTTCTGTAAGTGTCGCTGACGGTTCATCCATGATAATAATTTTAGAATCAAAAGAAAGTGCTTTCGCTATTTCCACCATTTGTTTTTGACTTACGCTCAACTCCCCCACTTCTATTTTCGGGTTTAATTTACAGCCTATATGTCCGAGCAATACCGCTGCATCATCAAAAATTTCTTTCCATAAAACTTTACCGAATTTATTTTTTTTCAATCTTCCAAGAAAAATATTTTCTGCAATAGAAAGTGAATTAACCAGGTTAAGTTCCTGAAAAATAATGCTTAAACCAAGTTCCTGCGCTTTATGCGGTGACTTGACGTCAACTTTGTTACCATTGAAAAATATTTCACCTTCATCTGCCTTGTATACACCGTTGAGAACTTTCATGAGCGTGGACTTTCCGGCTCCGTTTTCACCGCACAAAGAATGCACCTCACCTTTTTCAACGGACAGGCTGACGTTATCAAGCGCCACCACACCGGGGAAGCGCTTAGTAATATTTTTCATTTCGAGATGCATAATGTTGAAGAAAATAACAAAAATCAAATAATAAATTACAAATAAATAACACCCCGGCATGCGCGGGGCGCTTACGCGAATTCAAAAAGAAGAAAAAAATATCATTCCCCTAAATCCCCCTTCAAAGGGTTCTTTTAAATCAAAAATCGGTGTTTGAAACACCCGGCGTATGCTCGGGCCTTGTTCTTAAATCAAAATGAACATCGAACAAGGATTAACGATATACGATTTTAGAAGTGTTCCCACTTTCACACCTTCACACCTTCACACCTTCGAACTGTCTTACCACGTTCCTTTAAAGTTTGCAACATTATTAATAGTAACATTCGTGATGGGC
>JAOZNZ010000895.1 GCA_029933535.1 bacterium
TAATTATGACTGTGCTTTAAGGCACATTATTTCATTGTTATTTTAAAGTCTATGGGATGGTATTGATTTTATTTATTAAAAATTTAAAAAATGAATTTATTTTATAGATCGACTGTCATAAAATGATTCTGTTTAAAAAAGAAATTACATTATGAAAAAAACTTATCTACTCATTCTTGTTTTCGGTTCGCTGAACTTATTCGCGAATAACGCAACAATAACTGTTAATCCACAAAAAATGTCCGGCTGGAAAGTTGATAAACTCCTTTTCGGCAGCTTTCAGGAAGAACATTGGGGAGATTTGACTCCGGGAATTTACGAACAATATCTTGTGAATCCTTCTTTCGAAAAATGGAAATGGGGAGAAAAACATGTTAAAACTAAAATCGTCTTTTTTGAAATTCCGGAAGACGAAGATGTAGCTTATCCCTGGGAAAAAGTATTTACAGACCGGGGAATTATTTATGACCTTTCAAAAAAAAATCCGAAAAACAGTAAGCTTTGTCAGCATATTGTTGTTACCTCAGGGAAAAAAGCCGGAATTAAACAGCAATTGGCTTTGCCGGACTATAGAACATTAACTTATCGCTATAAATTTTACATAAGAAAAAAAGGTGGCGTTAAGGTGAAAGTTGATATAGTTAATAACATCCCCCTTAATCCCCCCAACATGCGATGGGCTTCACCTACCCGACCACTGAACGACAAGAGAGAATTATATATTTCCGGTATTACTGATTCCTGGAAAGAAATTGAAGGAATTATTAAACTTGATGAAAAGTTGGTGAACAGGTACAAAAATCGATACGGTGTTGCCCAATTTGTTATAACTGTAGAAGGTGACGGAGAAGTTTGGATTGATCAGGCAACTTTATTTCCTGCTGACTGTGTGGAAGAAATTTATAATCCTGAAACTATAACTTATCTTAAAAAATATAAAATACCTATGATTAGATGGCCGGGCGGAAATTATACCAGCGGTTATCATTGGAAAGACGGTATAGGTCCGGTCGATAAACGGCCGACAAGATTTAATCCGGCCTGGGGAGGATTGGTTGATAATCATTTCGGACTTGACGAATTTTTGAGATTTTGTGAGTTGACCGGTATAACTCCTGTTATGGGAGTTGGTTTTAATTTAAAAGAAATCTCTACAAAAGAAATCGCAGATTGGGTTGAATATTGTAATGGAGATATTTCTACACCAATGGGGAAACTTCGCGCAGAAAACGGACACCCTAAACCTTATAACGTCATTAACTGGGGTGTCGGTAATGAAGTTTACGGACATTATCAGCTCGGGCATACAAATGCTGCAACCTATGCAAAAAAACTTATAAAAATTATCTCCGAAATGAAAAAAAGTGATCCGAAAATTAAAATTATCGCTTCGGGATACGGCTTGCATAACAAATATCGCCGACCCGACAACGACTGGAATGAAGTTGTGTTAAATATTGCCGGAAGCAAGATTGATATGATAGATATGCACACTTATATTCACGGACCAAACAGCGAAAAATATATTTCAAAAAA
>JAOZNZ010000896.1 GCA_029933535.1 bacterium
AGGTGTCAGGTGTCAGGTGTCAGGTGTCAGGTGTCAGGTGTCAGGTGTCAGGTGCGAAGGTGTCAGGTGGGAAGGTGGAGTAAGCCGCGCTTCCCAGCGCGAGCAGTTAATGGTGAGTGGTGAGTAGTGAGTGGTTGAGTGGTGGGGAGAATCGAGGTCCGAGGTCCGAGGTCCGTGGTCCGAGGTCCGAAAATCACATGTGCGAAGGTGTCCCCAGTAGTCCGCGAGGCTACGCTCGGGATTTCGCCCGAAGCTCAAAATAGTAATACACTTTCCACGGGGAGAGGCATAAGAGACAATGATAAACACGCGATAGCGCGTTATTTCATTGATCACGAATTAATACAACCACGAAGTAACACTGTACTCATGTTCATCATTTTAAACCAAAAAGAATATTTTTTGTATTAATAAATAAATTTGTATTATATTTTATGTATCAACTGTCACTAAATGATTCTGTCTAAATAAAAAATTATGAAAATACCTGATTTTAATAAACTGACTGAACAAATCACGCTTTACGCTCAACTTAAATCCGAGTATGGCGCTGTTGGAATTCATACCGTTCTTTCCGATGCTGAACAAAATCTTCGTTCGGCTTTGGCACAGATTAAAAAACTTCCAATCGATCGCGCACTTTCTAAAGCAGAACCAAATAATCTGTCGGCAATTCAGGATTTACGTAAATCCGGTCCGCGGCGACTTTGGCAATCTTTTGATAAAAAAAACTATCCGGAAAAATTGGAGGGTGCTCTTTTGGGAAGAATGGCAGCTTGTACTTTAGGAGCTCCTGTAGAATTTTGGCCTGTTGATAAAATGAAAGCGCTGGCGAAAGAAAATGGCGATGAATTTCCACCAACTGATTACTGGAGTTATGTTCCCGAACCTGAGGTGAAACGTTATGGGGTAAGCAAACGCAAAGAATACACCCTTAACGGTCTCAATGGTGTGCCGGTAGACGATGATATTGTTTACACACTTTTGGGATTGTTAATTGTTGAAGATTACGGTACAGATTTTTCGGTTGATGATGTTGGAAAGGCATGGATAAAATATTTGCCCTACGCATGTACCGCTGAAGATATTGCTCTGAGAAATCTTAAAAAAGGTGTTTCAGCTTTACACGCAGGCGATAAAAATAATCCGTACTGCGAATGGATTGGCGCTGATATCCGATCAGACCCCTGGGGATACATGGCTCCAGGATGGCCGGAACGAGCTGCTGAAATGGCGTGGCGGGATTCATATATCAGTCATCGTCGACAGGGAATATACGGAGAAATGTTTTTTGCGGCATCAATTTCCGCTGCTTTTGCTGTTGATGATCCTGTTGAAGCGCTGAAAATAGGTCTGACGGAAATCCCGCGGAATTGTGCTCTGGCAAAAGCTGTGAAATGGGCTTTACGCGTAGCTCCTGAAATTAAAAATTATCAGCAGGCACGCGATGCAGTTGAAAATAAATTTAAAGGAATGAGCTGGGTTCATACTATTAATAATGCTTGTCTTACGATTTGGGGAATCACGATCGGCGG
>JAOZNZ010000216.1 GCA_029933535.1 bacterium
GATTTAAGCTTTTTTCTATATCGGGTTTCATTGATTTTTGCTTAAATTCAAATTAAGGGTAGGGTAAGAAAATAACGTCTCCCCCCCAAAAAAGACATTGAGCCCGTGTTTTTTCCTTTTTATCAATTATAGTGAAAATACATCCAATTTATCCACTTCGACAAAAACTTATCTTGTAAATTTAATTTTTAACTTTTATAATTTCAGTCGCCGGAATTGGGCAGGAGATACCCGATTTTTTTTACGTCGCGCGGACGCGTGACGGGCGAATGCCGGTTCCCCGTCCGCGAACTCACAAACACCTTTTTATCGCAAGTTAGTATATTCTTGGTTTGCGCAGCAGGAGCTACGCACGACGTTTTTTTGTCCTGAAATCTTCCTATATCGGCTTTGGGCACAAAAAAATCGGGTATCTCCTGAAAACTCCAACTCACTACGGGTACTAAAACTTTATTCTGACTTTTTTGCCAAAAACCTGCGAAAACTTGCCCTGAAAAGGGCAAAATGTGATTAGCCCCACGTGAAACGTGGGGACTATAGGCAAACAAAATAACAACCCTGAAGAGGTTGAACAAATTTTGCCTGCCCTGCTATGCCGGGGTAGCACCCCTTTAGGGTGCATGGATATTGATATCTTGATACCCTACGTTAAAACGTGAGGATATTCACGTTAAGCCTCTTCGAGGCTGGTACGGTCAACCAACAGAAAATATTAATGTTTGCACATAGAAATGACGCGCCGGGAAGCGCGTCTTACTTTTTGACAAGCCTTTCAACTGACAAACTTATTTGACGACTTAAAATTTCCAGCGCTTTACTTTGCGCCGATACCAACGCGTCAAAATCATCTCCCTCCGTTTCCACTTTGATATCAGAAGTTTGAGCTGATAAAAGTTTGTCTTTTTCGCTGTTATAAATTCCCCATTGGGTAATTAGAGAAACCGATTTGCCGGGTGCTCCGTCAAATCGAGTCACATTTATAATAACCTGATAATCAACTGAAAGAATTCCTTTTCGAGAAAAAACAATGAATTTGTCCGAAGGTAAAATAGAAATCATATTATCCGCAATGATCTTTGGAAAAGAATCTTTTACCGTTTCCGCCCAGCGGTTAAATTCATCTAACTTAAGTTCGTTTGTGCTTACACGCACTGCCATTTGCGGTTTGTTTAAATATGCCGGGATGTCATTTAAATCAATTCCTACGGTAATGCGGTTTTGTTTATCGCTTAACTCCGCTTTTTCCGGTGGAATAGGCATAGAATTCAGTGTATAAAACCTTGAAGGGCGAGATGTACCGCATCCGCCAAGAAAAATTAATATTGCAGTAAATAAATTTATTAAGAGTATATTTTTCATATTGTAATTTCCTTTTAAGTTATTTAAATTTAAACTTCAATTCATAATATGCAAAGCACCCAGCGCATGCAGGGCGTAATTCATAATTTTACTTCTTGCCTTTTAATAATGATTCAGGATGCCTTTCAAGATAATCTGCTAAGTTGTCAATTGAATTTGCCGCATTGGAAAGTTCCCTTAGTGTTTCGTTAACCTGCTTTACAATTTCTGAATTCTTACCTAATGCATTTTCCGCGGTTACAAGAGTGCTTTGTGCCTGTTTTACTGCTTCTGTAGTCGCCGTTGCGGCATTCCGTATACTGTCTGCAAGACCATCAACCTTTGAATCAACTCGTTTAATTACTTTTTGCGCGTCTTTAATAGTTTGGTTCATCGAATGAATGCCTTCTAAAATTTCCGGTGAAGTGGCTATCTTTTCTATTCCGGTAATAGTAGACTGAAGCTTTTTGAGCATATCTTTAAAAGGAAATTTTGAAAGCTGCTTAGTCAAAGATTCCATTGTAGAAGGAACTGTAGGTATCTCCTGATAAATATTATCAGTATCTACTAATTTTACCGGACTGTCAGGTCGGAAATCCAAATCTATCATAAGCATACCGGTTACAAAGCTCTGCATTTGAAGCTGCGCTTTTAAACCGCTTTTTATCATGCGCTGTATAGCTTTATCCTCAGTATCACGCTTTCCTTTCACTGTTTTTATTTTGTCAGGTTCTACTTCAATAATTACAGGAATTCTAATTGATAAATCCCTGGTGTCAGCCTCTAATGTTATGTCTATTACTGTACCTATTTTAACTCCCCGCCATACAACCGGCGATCCTTTGTTTAATCCATTTATTGAACCGTCAAAATAAAGAACGTACTTAACTGTCCTTTTGAAAATCTTGCCGGAACCGAAAATAACAACTCCCGCAACGGCAAGTATTACCGCGCTTACGACAAAAGCGCCAATCATAGTTTTATTTGCTTGTTTGCTCATAATTTATTTTTCCCACGAGTTAAAAAGTTTTGTACTTTTGGATTTTTAGATTCTGCAAGTAATTTATTTGGATCCCCGCCGGCAATCATGGTTTTTGTTTCCGGATCGAGAAAAACGGAATTATTCCCTATGGCAAAAATACTTGCAAGTTCATGAGTTACAATAACAACTGTTGCGCCAAGACTGTCTCTCAATTCAAGTATTAAATCATCAAGAAGTTTGGCGCTTATAGGATCTAATCCCGCTGACGGTTCATCAAAAAATAAAATCTCAGGGTCTAAAGCCATCGCTCGGGCAAGCCCGGCGCGTTTCTGCATACCCCCGCTTATTTCAGAAGGATAATACTCTTCAAAACCGGAAAGTCCTACAAGAGCAAGTTTTAAAGAAATGACTTCCTTTATGTCATTAGTTGATAGATCTGTATATTCTTCCAAAGGAAGAGCAATATTTTCAGCAAGAGTCATTGAACTCCACAATGCGCCGCTTTGATAGAGAATCCCAAAATTCCTCATCATTGTTTCCCGTTCCTGAATATCGACATTCCAGAAGTTAAATCCATCTATTATAACTTGACCGGCAGCGGGTTTTTGAAGACCGATCATGTGTCTCATAAGTGTAGATTTTCCACAACCGCTTCCTCCCATAATAATAAATATATCTCCGTGATTTATTGTGAAAGTTAGATCTCGCTGAACAACAAAACTACCGTATGCCATTGTTAAATCACGAACTATTATATGAGGTTCTGAATCAGTCATTATATTCCAATAATATTAAACAATATCGTTATGATCGCCGTGGCGATAACAATGCTGGTTATCCCTGTTACTACCGCTGAAGTAGCTGCATCGCCAACCGCTGACGCACTGCGCTTACACTGCATTCCTCTAAGGCATCCTGACAGTGCGACAAGAATTCCAAAGACGCAGCTTTGAAAAATACCTATTAAAAAGTAATCTATTCCAACGGACGCTACAGTCATATTATAATACTCAGTAATGCTGATGCCAAGCATCCCGACACCAACAATAAGCCCTCCGAGAACTCCCATCAAATCGGCAAAAACACACAGTAAAGGCATCATTAAAACTAGCGCAAGTACTCGCGGAAGTACAAGAAATTCTATCGGCGATATTCCCGTGGTCTTTAACGCGTCTATTTCTTCGTTAACTTCCATTGTACCTATTTGTGCGGCAAAAGAAGCACTGGTTCGTCCTGCCATAATAATTCCCGCCATAACAGCGCCCAATACACGGACCATTCCAATACCAACCAGGCTGGCGATATATATTTGCGCGCCAAACATCTTTAATTGTATTGCGGCAATAAATGCCAGAATAAGACCTACCAACAGGCATATAAGCGAAACGATTGGAAGAGCATTGATTCCGCAATCCTGTATTATCAATAAAAAATCCAAGCGGCGAAATCTAGCTTTGCCACGCAGCATCCTCATAAAAGCAACAGAAACTTCACCAAGAAAATTTAGAAATTCAATCGTCGAACGAACAAAATTAATGGTTCCGGAACCTATTTGAACTAAAAACGGCTCATGCACAAATTCCTTTCGCGCTCCCTCTCTTTCAGCTACAGCCGAGGCGAGAGAAAGAAGGCGTTGAACTCCCTGCGGCAGCCCGTCGATTTCTGTCCGGATATTATTTTTGGAACAACAATCAAGAATTTTAATAAGAAAAGTAAGAATTCCGGAATCCCATCCTGTAACTTCCGAGGTACAAAAGCTGATACATTGAATCCCCGAATCCGGCTGCAACTCTTTTTCCACAGCAGTAACATCAGGAATATTGTTCTCTAATTTCCAATCACCTGACAGCTGAAGAAGAAGTTTCTTCGCTTCGGGTTTACTAAATTTTATTTCACATTGTGCAGTCATTTTAATCTTGTCAACGGCGATAAATAAATCTGGTTCTATATTATCAGATTATATAGATTTGCAATCGGTACGTCAAGTTAATTTATTAGAAACAGTGGCGTATTCGATATTTAAAAAACAAACACATAACAAAAAGAACGCTTGCTTGAACACTTATGCCCGGCTCAGGTATGAAGAATTCTGCAATAACACGGACATAGCTGCAGGTAACGCCGTTGTCTGCATTAATAAACCACACTGTCCCGGTGGATGAGATAGATGCATACGCTCCTTCTGTTGAGATAGAAATCCAACTGCTCTTGTCGAAGAGCGAACCATTTTGCTTGTCAAGATTTATCCAGGAATCAGATATCCCTGTTGTCCAATGCAGAGAACCGGTATCGCACGGAATAACGGCAATCCATCTTTGTGTACGGCAGGCGTACAAAGTCACGTCTTCAGGATAGCTTGCAAGGCAGGGCTTACTTTCATCAACTGCAACTAAACATTTTATCTGTTTTGCGGCAAGTGTTTGAGTGACCGCGATAGTTTGACTTGAAATGCTAAATGCTATATCACTTCCCGTTTCTGCATCATACATTCTGTCAACTGTTCCAATCCCAAGTTTTTCAAGATCCAGTTTATAGCTTTTGGTGACGGTAATGAATTCTTTGTTGATGAGCGGCAGAGCGATTCGGCGTTTGTTTATCCCAAGCAATGCGTGCATTGATGATGAGTTAATTCCCTTGTCTGCAAGCGGTCTTCCGTAAAAGAAACAGTCCGGCAAAGAGTCGTAAATATTAAAGAACCTGGGGCAAGCCGCAGCATTACCGTCAATCAACGGCATTCCAAGAGAAAAAGCTGTCCAGTAGCGTTCTGCCTGGCCCGAAATTCCCCAATCATTCTGTAATCCTAATAGTTTTCCCGGCAATGAATAGGCAGCAACTTCAGGATAATCAAACGGCCATTTGTTAAAATGGTTACCCCAAACCAATCCGTGTATATTGACATATTTGCCATAGGCATCCTGACAGCCTTCCATTAAAAAAATCGGATCACGATAGATATTTGTCCAAAACTGCCTGTGAGTATCCAGCATTCGCATATATCCGCCACCTGATGATTCTGCGGGAGTCTTTTGCCACCGTCCTGCAGTATGGTCACGTTGTGCCGGATCACAGCCGATCTGATCATACCATATACCGTCAACTCCTGCGCCGATCAACTCTTGAATATGTGTTCCAAGTTTATCAATCCATCCGGAACAACCTGCGTTTTGGACAACAAATGTACCGCCAATCCAATATTGGTAACTCCTATTCCCATAGACGTCTCTTGTGTCCGCGACATTCCCTACTGTATCTCGCCAAATGCTTGTCATGTTGACTAACTGGCCATTTATGTAAGTTAAAACCCTGTCGTCATTCACGTGAGCGCTATTAACTGCAGAGGCAAAACTTGCCGCACCGCCATTTTCCTGCAGAAAATAATAGTCAGGATATGAACAGTCAAAACCACTATAATGCCAGCCAATCACATCAACCGTATGAATATCAAAACCATGTCCTCCGGCCGCGCGAGAAGGAATTTCCGAATATGGCAGTGCCGGATTACCGCAAGTCTTTATAACCGATACGTTGAAACCATGGAATTCTTTTACCCATGGCGCTGCCGGCGCTTGCCACTGTGCCTGATTTATCAGCCAATCACGATAACGGTCGGCAGCTGTATACCATCCATTAGATAAAACGCCAAACTCGATTGGATATGATGCCCAGCTTTGACCCGGTGTCACAAAAGGCCAGTTGGCTACAGAAAATCCACGAGAT
>JAOZNZ010000897.1 GCA_029933535.1 bacterium
AAAGGTCAAAGAACCACCCCGCCCTGCGGGCACCCCTCCTTGGTAAGGAGGGGAGTTTAAGAACCAGTATCCACCATCCAACATCCAACATCCAACGTCAAGTTTCAAGTTTCAAACCCAAAATACTCATTCAATACTTCATATACTTGTTCCGATGATTCTACCCGAACTGCCTTTCGACGAAATTCTTTTACGCCGGGCAGTCCTCTTGAATAACTGCACGAAATCCGTCTGATATGAAGACAGGCAATGTACTCACCGTAAAGTTCTTTTAAATAATTGAAATGTTTCCATGCAAGTGCGCCGCGTTCGGCAGATGAGGGGTCGGGAATATTTTTACCGGATTTAAGAAATTCATAGATTTTTTTGTAAATCCATGGAGCTCCCATCGCTGCTCTGCCAATCATTATTCCTGCGCAACCGGTTTTTTCAAACATATCTATCGCGGAATGACCATCAACAATATCTCCGTTTGCAATTACAGGAACATTAACACTTTCAACAACTTGTTTGATGAGCGCTCTATCGGCTTTACCGGCGTAACCCTGGGCGCGAGTGCGCCCGTGAACGGCAATTACCGCCGCACCGGCATCTGCCATGCGTTTTGCAAATTCCGGCGCGTTACGGGAAGAATCATCCCATCCCGCACGAATTTTAACTGTGATTGGTATTGAAACAGCTTTGATACAGGATGCGACAATCTGCGCCGCTGTTTTCGGGTCGGTCATCAGCACCGCTCCGCCACCTGTTTTCACAACTTTTGAAACAGGGCAACCCATGTTAATGTCGATGAAATCGGCGCCCAAGTCTTCGAGAATTGAAGCGCTTGCTGCCATAATTGAAGGATTAGATCCGAAAATCTGCATTCCAAGCGGATGTTCGTCCGGTGTTGTAGCAACAAGAGCGAGAGTTTTTTTGCCGCAGTGAATAAGTGCGTGACAACTTACGAGTTCAGTATATAAAATACCTGCTCCACCAATTTCTCTGACTATTCGCCTGTAGGCAAGATCAGTGTAACCTGCCATAGGAGCTATAGCGATATTCGGAACAATTTTAATGTTACCGATCGTTAAAGGAGCGATAAAAGGCATTAGAATAAAACCGGGAAGTCAGAACTCAATTAATAATTGTGGGAAATGCCGCTAAGTTCCGGAGGTTCCGGACAATCACGCAACGTTTCACCAATGTAAAGCTGGCGTGGTCGTGCAATTTTTCTGTCATCACTTCTAATCATTTCCTGCCATTGTGAAATCCAGCCCGGTAATCTTCCGAGAGCGAACATAACGGTGAACATATTTTCCGGAATTCCGATAGCGCGATAAATTATGCCGCTATAAAAGTCTACATTTGCGTAAAGTTTACGTGAAACGAAATAATCATCTTGAAGAACTCGATCTTCAAGTTCCATAGCTATTTTGAGCAACGGATCTTTTTTACCGAGTTTTTCAAGGATTTTTCGACAATCTTTTTTAATGATTTTTGCGCGAGGGTCGAAAGTTTTATACAATCTGTGTCCAAAGCCCATTAATCTGAA
>JAOZNZ010000898.1 GCA_029933535.1 bacterium
TCCGCGGTAAACTTACAAAGCTTATTATTGAATGATTTAACGATTGAAACGATTTAAACGATTTAAAAAACTAAATCACTATAATCTAATAGATTTTAAATCAACAATTGTATTACACATGAACACTATGTTTTATATACAGTTTTTCAAAAAACAATATTTGATTTTAAATTGTTTTGAATTTATCCGGCTACTGACGGAATAATTGTTTTGTCAATAAATTTAAAAACTCAGCGCTTCTTATTTTAAAATCATTTTGCTGTAAATCATTTTGCAAAATAGAAGAATTTATCTCTCTAAGGCGCTAAGCTCGCCAAGGAATATAAAAACACATAATCTACAGGATCAAAAACAATTTTTTAAATACAAAAAATGTATTTTTCTGCGGGATGGTAGTGAAACTAAATCATTAAATCATTAAATCATAAAATCGTAAAATCATTAAATAATCATGAGCAAACATTATATCGGAATAGATTTCGGAACAAGTAATTCATATTTCTGTATTACACCTGATGATGTTTTACAGCCTAATGCTATTTGTTTTGATAATGACACCTCTATTGAAACAGCAGTTTTATGGGAAAATGATGAGGTGAAAGATTTCGGCACCACTGCCGTGAAAGGATGGAGTTATGCCTCGCCGGCAGATAAAAAGAACTGGCGGTTAAGCCTTCAGTTCAAACCTGACATTTCCACTTCTGAACAATCAAAAAAAGATGCAATTGCTTTCTTAAAAAGCGCCGCGCAATACATGAAAGATAGAAATGTTCTTCCTCATGCTAATGAAATTTATAACTTTAATATTATTATCGGTATTCCTGCAAAAATGCTTACGGGTCATAAAAATGCGATGCTGGAAATAATGCGGGATGCGGGATTTAATAACTTTAAACTTGTCGAGGAACCTGTCGGCGCGCTGCTGCATCACATTATTCGTCATGATATTCACACTGAAGATGTAGGAAAAGGAATTCTTGTAATTGACTTTGGAGGTGGAACCTGTGATGTGGCATTTATGCTTCGGCTTGACGTGAAGTATAAATTTGGTGACCCGATTCTTGGAGGTCGGCTTTTTGATGATTTATTTTATCAATGGTTTATAAGCCAAAATCCCGACCTTGAAAATAAATTTGACGGGCCGGGTGACAGTTATTATCTTCATTGGGTAAAATGCCGCGAAATGAAAGAAACTTTTTCTAACACAATGCGGAAAAATAAAGACGAAATTTTTAATTTTCATATTTCAAATTACGGCAATCTCGAACAGGCAACCTGGAACGAATTTATTCATCGTGCAGAAAATTACACGCCAGGCAAGTCTTTTCTTAAAGAACTTAAGTCGTTTGGAAAAGCTTATGAAGAACTGACATCTGAAAAAACAATAAATCTTATCCAACGATTCCACGTTGCAGTTGAAAGCGCTATAAAAAATGATAAAATTAAAATCGAAAATATCGATCGCGTTGTCCTTACCGGCGGAAGCAGTGCATGGCCATTTGTTCGTGAAATAGTTTCAGAAACTTTTTTTC
>JAOZNZ010000899.1 GCA_029933535.1 bacterium
ATCTGACTTGTCTGTATAATATTCAATGTATGTACTTCCGGGAGCATCAATCGTAAACGGAAGATTGGGAGTAATATTGTCTATATCTGCAGTGTGAGAAAAACTAAGAGGGGTGGTTCGAGTATTTCCCCATTCATTTTTAGTTCCGTTGTTTCCAACGAGAGAAATAGTTTTATTTTTGATGAGACTATATTCGCTGTCAGAAATGCATTCCGCGCCTGCGAGAACGATATTATCAATATTCTCCAAATCGTTTGATGTCATAGAATCCAAAGGAAGAATGCGAAAATCAATGTGATTTTCGGATAAAACCGCAAATGCATCAATGTACGACTCAAAAGAAGTTTCAGTTTCATAAGTATAATCTTTGCTTCGCATTGGGTAAATAAGAACAGTATTTTGTTTTGGAATACGATTATTCAAAATTGGATTTCTAATCTGATCCATAAAATTAAAACTATTTGCTGGAAAATGGTCTGTTGCTTCAGCGCTTGGGTAATAATTCCCCGAATTGCATAAAGTTACTGAATATTCGCAGCGGGCTTTTTTCGCGGTTTTTGGCCAACCCAAAAACCAAAAAGGAAATTCCTGATTAGCGTCCCGCGTTTGTTTCGCCATTCTAAAAGCAGCTTTAAAATCCCCTTCGGGCTCAATTTCAGGTGAACAGGCAATACCACCGCTAATGGTGAAAGCGACATCATTTGCTAAATAAGTTCCGGCGCCAAGATCGCATGACGAACTTTCAAAAAAGGGTACCATTCCCAATGAACGGGCAGTATCCGCCAAATTGGCGAGGTAATCGCGAATAACTTCATGTCGGAAATAAATCCATTTCCTCCAAAGTTCGGAGTTCCAATCGACATTTTTTGGTGATTGTAATCCATATTTATTGCTGAATGCGATGTCGAAAAGCGAATCGGTAGACGCCCATTTTATTCCATCAAAATCTACTCCTGGTAAAAATGTCGCGTCAATATAAACACCGTCTAATCCGGTTGCGGCAAGTGAAGTTAATCTGTTTGTAAACATATCTTTCCAGGGACTTAACGGAGATGCCCAGGCATCTTCCGACTTTGGCGGGATCCATTCTGTTTGCGTATCCGTCAGCCAAACCATTGAATCTCCCTCGATATCAATTTGCAGCCAACTTGGATAATTTCGCGCGAGAGTAGGCATCGATAAATTATCTTTTGCGCCGACTGCGAGAACCTCCAAACCATTCAAATAACAGACAATTTTTAAATTACGATTATGGGCTTGAGAAACAAGATATTGGATTCGATTAGTTGTTTGTGAGAAACCGGATTCATCGACAAAAGTTTCATAGGACTGTTCATCATCGATATAAAAAATGACTGTATTTGCTCCTTTAGAAACCGCGGCATCTAATCTGCCGCTTATTTGGGCGTCTGAAGTGGCTGTTACTCCATTTAATGTGGCAAATCCTGTTTGAAACGGGTATAAAATATCGAATGGCCAGATTTTCATCTCAAATGACCATTGCGGGTAATTTGTTTCACCGAACAAAAT
>JAOZNZ010000900.1 GCA_029933535.1 bacterium
TTTAATGCCTCAGCCGATTCCGGGGTCCAATCATAGAATCCCTTTCCGGTTTTCACACCGAGTTCTCCTTTCTCTATCTTGTCTTTTAATACAGGAGAAACATCCGTTGAAGATTCAAGATCAGGTAGAACATATTGAGTAGCCGCCATTACTAAATCCCAGCCGGCTATATCCAAAATTTCGAATGGCCCGGCAGCAGCAAAGCGTCGTCCAAAACCATTTTTAACGACAATATCCACGTCCTGCGGCGTGGCTATACCTTTTTCCACAATCGACAGCGCTTCCCGCAAAAGGGCAAGCTGAAGCCGATTCCCAATAAATCCCGGCACTTCTTTTTGTACAATTGCCGGACTCTTGCCTGCTCTGGTTAAAAGATCATAAATTGTTGTAACCGTTTCATCCGATGTTTCTTTGTGCCGGACAATTTCCACAAGCGGAAGTAAATATGGAGGATTAAAATAATGAGCAACTAAAACCTTATCAGGACGTTGCGTGGAAGATGCCAGCATGCTCGGCATTAACGTTGAAGTATTACTGGCAAGTATCGTGTGTTCCGAACATAATTGGTCTAATTCACGAAATATTTCCTGCTTTAGTTCCAGATTTTCTGATACGGTTTCGATAACCAAATCAGCTTCTGCGACAACGTCTTTTAGTTCGATGCCGGGATGAATATTTTTCAGAACAGATTCCGCTTGCTTTTGGGTGACAGTGCCGATCTTTATTAGCATTTGGAGATTAGCCCGGATATTTTTAATAGCTTGCTGAAGCTTGTCTTTGGTGATATCGTGGATGTGAACATCATATCCAGCAAGAGCAAATTCCTGAGCGATTCCGTGACCCATTAAACCTGCACCGACTATTGCGATTTTTTTTATGTCATCAACATTCATTATTAAATTCCCTGTTATGAGGTTACGTTCTGTCAAATCAACTTGCCTTAGAAGGGCAAAGGCATATAGCCCCGATTTTCAAATTGGGGACAGGATTTAACCATTAATCCGCCCTGAAGGGGCGGAGGATATAGGCATTCATGTAGGGCAGTCCCCCTTTTCTAAAGGGGGATTCAGGGGGATTTTAATACAATTTTTATGTCCACCGACACAAGGTCGATGGGACATTCCCCTTTCCAAATTTCCCTCTATTTATCAATTTCCCTGCGTGCAGATAAGTAATTAAATAATGTTGGGAAAAAACGTTTGATCGTAGGAGCTAATACACTGAATCCCCTGCCAATTATTACTTCATCTTTGCGTTGTTCAATCGCTTTTATAATTTTCCCGCAGCATTCCTCTACACTCATGCCGGTTTCAATTGCTTCATCACTTTGCTGCTGCGGTTTCCCCACAGCATTAAGTGCATTTACTGCAATATTGGTTTTAATGAAACCCGGACAAACGGTGAGACAGTGAATTCCATATTGATGTGTTTCTGCACGCAAACAATCCATAAACCCCACGACGGCATATTTTGATCCTGAATATCCTGTTCGTAATTTCGAACCTACTTTACCTGCAACACTGCTGATTG
>JAOZNZ010000901.1 GCA_029933535.1 bacterium
ATACAATTTCTTTTACCACTAATGAACACCAATAAACACGAATAATTAATTTTTTTTATTAGCCACCAAGGCACTAAGGCACTAAGAAGTTAAATATAATTTCTGATTTCTAATTGCTCTAATTTCTAAACAAATCTCAAGACACAATAAGAAGAAAATGCCCAAACACACCTCGGTGCAAGCGCTCCCTCTCCCCGAGGGAATACTCGGGATCTTCGACAAGAGGGATTTTGGGTTTTGAGAGTTTGTTCATTATTTAGGTTAATTAGATCAATTAGAAATTAGGTCAATTATCTCACCATTACCGTCACGCCATCGGGGGAATTCGGGAATTTTAATAAATAAGTTTCTTTATCTTTCTGAACGGATACTTTCACTTTTTCACCTTTTGAATTCACCGCTGTTATTGCCTTTAATTTTTTGTTACCGAGAAATAATCTTGCTACTGCGGGAGTTTCTTCAGGACCTTTTACAATAAATTTCAAGGCACCTTTTTTATATTCCTGTGAAATCAATCTGTGCGTTGCTTGTAACACAACCGGTTTTTTTCCATCATCTAATATTTTAGTTATATCCTTATATAATCCGCTTTCCCCCGGCTTTAAATTTATTTCATCCATCACATAAAAATTTGTGTCAAAAACATCGATAAATTTACCTTTCCGTGAAATTTTCTTTTTTTCCGAATGAGCAATAATATAATCACCACGCTTCATACAAAAATTTCCCGGAGTTTTAAGTGTTCCGGATATAGTTGATTTTTTTACAGCCCATTTTAAATAAGGTAGATATATTTTGGTCGCAATTTCTGAATTAGCAAATTCCCGTGGTGAAATGGGATTTACAATAACATCTCCTTTCCCAAATTGCCAATATTCTTTTGCCTTTTTTGATTTGCGAAGCTGAGAAAATAAATGTTTTATCGGCGATTTAAATCCGAGCTTATGCCACCAGAAATATTTTTCTTTATCTAATTCATCTTCTTTAGCACCTAATATCATAAGAGTTCCACCACGTTTGACCCATTCAGCTAGTGCGATATTCATTTCCGGCTTAACCGGTTTAAAATTTTCGTAACTCAGAATAATTACCTTATATAAATCCGCATATTCTTTGTCCTGAACTCTTTCCATTACAAACGAACTGACAGGTATGCCACGACTGATTAACGGCATAAGCAGTCCATATAATCCCTGAAGTCCGGGAAATTCCTGCCGCTCATACATTGCTGAATCGGCTACAGCTATTGCAATACCTTCAGTCGGTTTTGTAGAGCTATCAGATAACCATTCTCCACCTTTTTGGATTTCCTGGAGAACTTGTGTAATAGCGAGAACCCTAATGCGAAAATCTTCGGGTCCCGGTGATCCGCCCCCCATTTCATAGCCCGGCATAAATATTCTATCCGGCCAAGGCATAACTTCATAAGAATCAATTCCTGACATAAGCAGCATAGCGACAACGCAATGTTTATACCATTCAGTAAATTTTTCCCATTTGTGATGTGGATTATCTTCCACCGGATCAAC
>JAOZNZ010000902.1 GCA_029933535.1 bacterium
AGCGCGTCATGGATTAGTGGAACGATGGAGTAAGACGCGCTTCCCAGCGCGTCATAGATTGGTGGAGTGATGGAATGATGGGAAATATTAAACACTCAATAATCAACAGAATCATTTACAGCAGTCGATACATAAAATTAATCAAATATTATCTATGAAAACTTTTGCTTTTTTTGTGTTAGTAGGTCTTCTTTTTATATTTTCGTTAAATGCAAATGCTGACGAACTTGATTTGTTGGTAGATACAAATACAACATCTAAAATAAGAGGTGAATTGTACGCGAGCCTTTGCAAAAAAGATTTTTCGAAAATGGCATATAAACTTGCCAAATTAAAAACAACTCATTCGGTCATTTCATCAATCGGACCGCAAACAAAGAAACCTTGGAATGAGGAACAGCTTAGCCTGGGCGACCGCATTGGTTGTACTTTATCGCTATTATGGCGGTATCATGTAATCAGAGTAAAACAAAAATCTTATGCTGAATGTATTGAATTGATGATGAGTATTTTTGGTAACACTAAGGCCAAGGACAGGGAACGACAAATTGCTTTGAGAGAAATTGCTTCAAATTTACATTTTGGTGTATCACCTTATGGCAGGACTTTATCAACTACAGAGGTTAATAAAACTATCAGCCGTTTGGATAAATATGTTTTTGATGAGTCCGAGTCGATCGAACTGCGAAAATCGATTTTACCTATTTTGTTTGAACATGGAGATCCGAATAAATATTTGAATTTGGCTATAGAAATCACCAATATAGAAACTAATCCGTTAGTTAAAGTTCAATTGTTTTGGAATGTGACACCGCCTTATAATACTGATAAATATACTCCTGAAAACAGAAACAAATACCTTAAATATGCTTTTGATTTATTAAAACAAGTTGATGATGGGAAAACCGGAAAAGGTTATTTCTTAGCAACACATATTGGAAGGTTTGTCGGTGTTAAAAATAAATTCAAGCCAGATAAAAATCCGTCTGAATGTGATTCTTTTTTTCAAAAAACAGTTGATAACGCTTTGAAATGGTGGGCGGCGAACAAATAACACAACGAAGTAACGCCTTGGTGTTCATAACGAAATAACTTCTTCACCTGATAAACGACCACACGCCAATCAAAATAAATCCCGCCCCGGCGATATAGCGCAAAAACTTTTCCCCGATGTAATTTGAAATCGCAGCTCCAAAAATCACACCTATGGCCGAAGTTGTAATTAAAGCAAGCGATGCTCCGGCAAAAATCAACCATTTATTTACTTCCTTGTCTGAAGCAAAAAGCATCGTCGCAAGTTGTGTTTTATCACCAAGCTCAGCGATGAAAACTGTAATGAAAATTGTAATGAAAAGTTTGTATTGCACTTTAGGAATGGATTGTTGGATTAATGGATTAATGGAGTAAGCCGCGCTTCCCAGCGCGAGCTATGGAGTAATGGATTACCGAACACTGAACACTAAACACTGAATACTGAACACCGAACACCGAACACCGAACACCGAACACCGAACACCGAACACCGAACA
>JAOZNZ010000217.1 GCA_029933535.1 bacterium
AATATTTAATAAACTTGTAAAAGCAGGTGTCATTAAAAGCGTTCGCGGCGTTAACGGTGGTTATAGGCTTCGACATTCTCCGGAAAACACATCGGTTTTAACTGTATTAGAAATTCTTGAAGGACCGATTAATTTTCATGAAAGCACTGATAAAAATGGAGCTGTTTTTTCTCTTTTTACAGATGCTGAAAACGAACTGAGAAAAGTTTTTGATGTTTCTTTAAAAGATATGCTCGAGAAACAAAAGAAAATTAACAATCAAATTATCTATTATATTTAATTATGTTTTATAAAATCCCCTTATCACTTGAAACGGAAATTAACGATTTCGATTTTCATGTCAAAAAATTTGTTGATGGAAAAATTACGTCAAAAGAACTTAAACATGAAAGCGCTCCTTTTGGCGTTTATGAACAAAGAAATACAAAATTTATGATCCGTATCAGATGCGCCGCAGGAATGATTAGTCCGGCTCAATTAAAAACTGTCGCTTTGCTTTCACAACAATTCGGCGGGAAAGAAATTCATATTACAACAAGACAAGAACTTCAAATTCATGACGTTGAACCGGAAAATATTATTCCCGCAATAAAAGAACTGCGAAAAGTTGGATTGGCCTCTCGTGGCGGTGGTGGAAATGCTTTACGTAATATTCTGGCTTCCTGGGACTCCGGAATTTCAGCGAATGAGGTTTTTGACGTTACTCCTCATGCAGTTGCACTTACAAATAAATTAATAAGTGAAGAAAACTCATGGAAACTTCCCAGAAAATTTAAAATCGCTTTCGCTAATTCTGACAATGACAATGTTAACGCAAGATGTACCGATGTAGGTTTTATCGCTGTAAAAAAAGACGGCCGGAAAGGTTTTAAAGTTTATGTCGCAGGCGGAATGGGACGGAAATCGCAATCAGGCAACATTTTGCATAACTTCATACCTGAAAATGAATTTTATTTTGTTGCGGAAGCGATAAAATTATTGTTTTATAAATACGGGAACCGCGAAAACAGAAATCAGGCACGTTTACGTTTTTTATGGAATTCGCTTGGAAAAGAAAAATTCGTTGAACTTTATAACGAAGAGATAGAAAAAATTAAAAACTTTAAATTTCCTGAATTTGATATAATAGTTAATGAAGAAAATAAATATAATCCTATTGAACCTGTTAACAGTTTCTCTGAAGAATTTGATGTTTGGAAAAAAAGATATGTTCGTGAACAAAAACAACCGGGACTTTTCCTGGTTAATGTCCCATTTCTTTTTGGTAACCTTAAAAATAAATGCGTGATTGATCTCGCGGAATTGTTGGCTGATTTTGGCGATAATGTTGCCCGGTTTACAATACAGCAAAATATAATGCTGAGAAATATTCCTGAAAAATTTCTTGGAAATGTTTATGAATTGATCCGTAAAATCACTCCGCTGGCAGCAAAACCAACATTCATCGGGAATTGTATCGTATGTACAGGCTCAGCAATTTGTAAAATCGGAATTGCACGGCCGCGCGAACTTTTGAAAGCACTTAATGAAAAACTGGAAAAATCAAATTTACCGCTTGATAAACTTCCTGATATAAAAGTTAATCTTTCCGGATGCCCTAATTCATGTGCTCAACATCATTTAGCCGATTTAGGATTTGCCGGTAAAATAAAAAGTGAAAATGGCGAAAGAAAATTCTGGTTCTCTGTTTTTGAAAACGCTGAAGTGAAAAATGATATTCTATGTATGGCAAAAGAAACAGATGAAATACCTGAAGATAAAGTCGTGGATTATATTATCAGAAAGGTGTCGGGTGTCAGGTGTCAGATGTCAGGTGTAGGGATGAAAAGTCAAAGGTCTAAAGTCTAAAGGTCTGAAAGTGTGAAAGCGTGAAAGTGATTTATAATTTAACGATTTAATGATTTAATGATTTAATGATTTTAAATTAATCATTCTGCCAATAACAAATAAAATTTAACCACTTAAGGGACATAAGAAAACATAAGCTTCTTTGTCTTAAAACTTTAATAATTGATTTTAATCGTACTGCTGAAAATGAAACTGAATTTAGAAAAAACTAATAAAGAATTAGAAGGTAAAACTGCCTTAGATATTATTAAATGGGCTTACCGAACCTTTGAACATGACTTCATTAAATTGTCAACAAGCTTCGGCGCTGAAGGAATGGTGCTGGTGCACATGTTTGCTAATATTGTTGATTCACCAAAAATTTTCACAATTGATACCGGAAGACTGTTTCAGTCCACTTATGAAGTGTGGCAGGAACTTATTGATAAATATGGAGTTGAAATAGAAACTTATTATCCCGATGCAAATGATATAGCTGAACTTGTCAGCAAAACAGGCCCAAATCTCTTTTACAAAAACGTGGAAAACAGGAAAAAATGCTGCTACGTAAGAAAAGTCAAACCTTTAAAAAAAGCTTTGGATGATGCTCAGGCATGGGTATCAGGTCTTCGACGTTCGCAGACAGAGTCCCGCGAAGATATTCAAATTGTTTCGTTCAACGAAACCCACGACTGTTATAAAATAGCACCGCTGGTTAATTGGACGGAAGCTGATGTTTGGGAATATATCCGCAACAATGCCGTTCCTTATGATAAGCATCACGATAGAGGATATTTTACCATTGGCTGCGAACCTTGCACACGACCGTCCAGACCGGCTGAAGGTCTTCGTGCAGGAAGATGGTGGTGGGAAACCGAAGAACAGAAAGAGTGTGGTCTTCATATTGAGGATGGTAAAATTATCAAAAAGAAACAAAATCCAAGCTGGACGATATAAAGAGGTGGATTAATGGAATTATGGAATAGTGGATTGGTGGAGGGATGGAGGGATGGAGTGGTGAAATATCCTTGTTTTAGCGCTTATGGAGACATCCGCGCGACGTAAATAAAACTTCGGCTGTCTCCTGCCGAAGTTCTTGACAAATAATTCGTTTTATGCTACAATATCGGCAAGTTTATGCACTATTAGTATTTTTTTATGTTGTTAAAAAGGTCCGTTATATGAATGTAATGATATCACAAATAACATTAATACCTAAAGAATAGTAAAACAATAAATACATTGAGGCCGAAATAATGAAAAAAAATATATTTATAATAATTATAACTTATATTATTATATTTTCAAATAATGTTTATTGTGAAAATACCGCCTCTCAAATCAAATTTAATAATATTCGTGTTCAGTTACTTAGTAAATCTCTCTTCAGAATCGAGTTAAAAGGAGAAAAAGGATTCGAGGATAGAAAAACATTTACTGTTGTTAATCGTGAATGGCAGGGCGTTAAATTTGAAGAAGAAAAAAACGGAAACGGTAAAATCATTACAACCGCTGACTATAAAATTATTATTCCTGATAATAAAACTTTGAAAGGTATAAAAGTTTTTGATAATAGTGGCAAACTATTGATTGAGTTCGATGCCAATATACCAAAAAATTCCTTTCTTCCCTCGCCGAGTGATTTGCCTGATGTATGGCTGATGGCTGATTCGCCGCGAATTATTCCTCCTGAATGGGGCGCCACGCCTCCGCCGGCGGATTGTAAACTTCCAAATTCAGGATGGGATATAAATAATAATGCTCCTGACATTTATATTTTTTTACCAAAGAAAAGTGGGTATGTAAATTTCAGAAAAGATTTTTTAAAATTAACCGGCGCGATTCCTTTGCCACCACTTTACGCTTTCGGATATATTCACAGTCGTTGGTATCCTTACACTGAAAAATCCGCCTTAGAAACAATAGAGAAATACCGCGAAAAAGATTTCCCAATCGATGTTTTCGTTTGTGATACCGATTGGCAGACTGGCTCTTCAGACGACTATGTGGTAAACAAAAAACTTTTTCCTGATATGAAAAGGTTTTTAAAAAGAGCCCATGAAAAAAATGTTAAAATAATCTTTAATGACCATCCTGAATCAATTGATACTAACGCTCTTTCACCAAAAGAATTAAATTTTAGATGGAATGGTTTAACCTCTATGCTGGCAATAGGACTTGACGCATGGTGGTATGACAGGAACTGCCGTGTGGAATTAAACGAGCCGATACCAGGTTTTAAAAAAGAAATATGGGGCATGTGTGTTTATCACGATATTACTAGAAAATTCAATCCAAGTAAACGGTCTCTTATATTGAGTAATGTTCAGGGAATCGATAATGGTATTAAAAATTATCCTTCGCATCCTGCCGCGCATCGTTATCCTATTTGGTGGACCGGCGACACACGATCTAAATGGGAATATTTGCGAAACGGAATTGCTAACGGTGTAAATTCAGGAATTGATTGCCTGTTGCCATATGTTGGCGAAGATATTGGGGGTCATTCCGGTGATCCAACGGCTGAATTATTTATTCGCTTTATCCAATTTGGTGTGTTATCACCAACAACAAGGCCACACTGCAAAAAAAATACAACACGCGAGCCGTGGGCTTTTGGAGATAAAGCCGAAAAGATTGTGAGGGATTATGTTCTAATGCGCTATAGGTTATTGCCGGTGATTTATTCCGCGGCATACAAAACTTACAAAACAGGAATGCCATTAATGAGGCGGTATGACCTTTATTGGCCTGAATTTGAAAAAGCGAAAGACAGTCAACAGTATTTATTTGGTGATGATATATTAGTCGCTCCGATAAGTGAAAATTCATTTGGAACTGCGTTTGAATGTTATTCGAATTTATTTAAAACAGGAAATGGACAAACAGGATTTAATGCTGAATACTTTAATAATATTAACCTCAAGGGTAAACCTGTTTTATCACGTATAGATAAAACCATTGATTTCGATTGGAAAAAAGTATCTCCGGATGATAAAGTAAATAATGACCACTTCTCAATTCGATGGAGCTGTAAATTAGGTCCGATGCCCAAAACAGAAGATTATATTTTCAGATTAACTTCTAATAACGGCTGCCGTTTATGGCTTGACAACAAATTAATAATAGATTCTTGGAATGATAACAACTGGAATCCTTGTTTTTCAACTCAAAAACTTGTGAAAAATAAAAGTTATAACATTAAACTTGAATATCTTGAGCGTGGTGGAAAGGCTTTCTCCAAATTAAAAATTGGATTTGCTGGAACCCACAGAATTAAACGCACACTTTGGATTCCGCCGGGTTATTGGCATAATGTTTGGAGTGGCGAACTAATAAAAGGGCCGCGAGAAATTACAGAGATGTATGACACAAAAGAAACACCTCTTTTTATTCGTGACGGAGCAATTATTTTTACTATTCCGCAAGTGCAATATACAAATCAAAAGAAATGGAATAAAGTTGTTATTGACGCGTATCTGCCGCGAGAAACCGGTATGCAAAAAAGAGAACTTTACGAAGATGACGGTTTTTCAGTTGATTATCAAAAAGGAAATTTTTGTTTGACGTCTGTTTCATTATCAAAAACTAAAGATAAATATGCTTTAAATATTAGCCCTATGAAAGGCAATTTCCCATCTTCCGTCAAAAAAAGAAACTGGATTGTTCGGCTTCACATTCCGAAAGAAGAAAAGCTGAATTTACTTTCAGTCAATGGGAAAACTTTAAATATTACATCTGATTACAAAACAATAAAACCGGATAAAAAAATGGTTGATATGCCTTTTAAAGGTGAAAATTCAGCTGATGGTTTGCTTGGCGGTGATATTGTTGAATTTAAAATAAATAAAATTGATACTAAACAAAATATTGAAATCGAAATTTCCTGCCTTACGAATTAAAATTGAATTTATAACATTAACTTTAATAATGATTATCAAACCCAACACTATTTAATGAAAAATATTAGCTTGACACAATTAATATTGGCTTTTCTTTGCCTTGCATTTACAACTCAAACTTTTTGTGAGGAAGTCATGGAACTTATGAATCAATCAAACAAATTTCCGGTACTTGTAATATCAGCTACGGCTCCAAAATGTCTGCAAATTGCTTCAAAAGATTTTAGGGAAGATTTTTTTGAAGCAACAG
>JAOZNZ010000903.1 GCA_029933535.1 bacterium
TTTTTTGTTTTCCTTGTTGTTAAGTTCACGAAAAATAGTTATATAACCGGATTTTTGGTCAGAGTTATAAAATTGAAATCCCGGCCAGCTTTTGTTGTCAGGTTCTTCACCAATTGGAAAGACAAAACATTTGTACATTTCTTCACGATGCTCTTTATATAGTGCTATTAATTTTTTAATTTCTTTTCGTGCCTGCTTTGTGTAATAATGAGTTTCCTGAAAAAATATCGGGCTGCCCATAAGAGCGACGGCAACGCAATACTGATGATTGTACAAATGTGCGTCACTTTTTTGTGGATTTATTCGATCAATGTTTTGAACGGTTACCTGGAATTTGTTTAGATTCAGATATTTTGAAACATGCCAGGCATCGCGTAACACTAAATAAGGTTTATAGATTACCGGTTCATTATTTGGTTTTCTGTTTTCCAGATAAATATTACCGAATTCGCGAGCGAAGAAATATCCCACACGGGGAGGGTTTTCAGTTACATCCCAGTTAACCCGAACTTTATGGTTTGCGAATTCGATAAAGGATCTGACTTTTTCCATCAATGTTTCTAACTGTGAATAGTTTTTAATGTTTATATAATCAAGTTTAAAATATTCAAATCCTGCCTGATTATAATTCCAAATCAAATCTTCCAAACTTATTTTATCCATTGCCCATAAACCAAGTTTGATTTTTTGATTTTCTGCCGCCTTACGAACATTTTTCCAGCCTTCCGGATAACGTTTTTCGTGCTTGTCCGGTCTCCAGGTTTTTGTTTCTACACAAACTATTGGTGGAGGATTTTGCCATCCGTCATCTATTTGCTGAACATCAATTCCCAAATCTGCCTGGCTTTTAATTTCTTCAAGAACATTTTTTTCGCCTGCGGCATTTATAGCATCAACTGAGTTAGAAGTACTGCCCCAGGTATTTGCCATTATATAAATGTCGCGGTCCTTTTTTATCGGATATCGAAACCTGTCAAACTTTTTTATTGATAATTGACGTTCGTCGTTGCCGCCATTGTAAAGGATGCACCAACTCGCCCAGCACCAGTTAAATTTATTGGTAGAGAAATCCTGCGGACTAATTGCCCACCCTGTCGAACGCAAACCTGATTTGTCAAGTTCAAAAGCGCCGGTGTTTATACCGGTTTGGTTAACGCATTTATGTGATTCTTTTACCAGGCACAGTCCGCCGTTTTTATTTTCAACGGCAATAATATTTGCCCAATCGAAAATTTCTTTTCCGGACAAAGGTTTTTCAAAAACCTCTTCTCTTAAGATTTCTGTTTCATGATAATTTCGAAGCTGTGTATGATTATAATAACCTATAGCTCTTCGTTTCAGATTTTCAGGAAGAACAGGAATAAAGTCGATACATCCGGCAATATTTGATATCTGACCGGCTTTAAAACCGTCAAGTGCTTTCACGCGGATTTGAGTTCTTATTCCGGGAGAATCAGGATAAGCCCAAATTATGTACTGTAAAAGAAGTTTACTTTTTGGATATTTTATTTCAGCAATTA
>JAOZNZ010000904.1 GCA_029933535.1 bacterium
ACCTGACACCTGACACCTGACACCTGACACCTGACACCTTAAACCTTAAACCTTATAAAATACTATGACAAAAATTAAATTCGGTACCGCAGGTTGGCGCGCTATTCTTAGCGATGAATTTACTTTCGATAACGTTAAACGTGTGCTTGATGCTATTATTCTTTACATCAGGAATGAAGGAATCGACCGACCGATTGTTGTTGGCAGCGACACACGATTTCTTGCAAAACAATTTCGCGAAATGACAGCCAAGCATTTTGCGAAGAACGGTATTGATGTTTTGCTGACAAATCGTGATTGCCCAACACCTGTTATTTCTTTTGTCATCATAGATAAGAAATTAGCGGGTGGAATTAATTTTACGGCAAGCCATAATCCACCTGAATATCAGGGAATAAAATTCTCTCCGGCTGATGGTGCACTTGCAGATACAAAAACGACAAAAACTATCGAAGCGATGATTGACCAACCTATCGAACCGTCGAGCAAAAAAGGTGTTATTACTGAAATTAATCCTATCGAAGATTATTTGAAAACTATTGCAAAATTCCTGGACTTTGAGACGATTAAAAATGCAAATCTTAAAATCGCTTATGACGCACTTTACGGTACAGGAAGAGGTTATCTAAATGAAATCCTGGAAAGAGCCGGCGCTGATGTTACTATAATTCACGATAACCTGAATCCTCTGTTTGGCGGTCGCAGACCTGAACCGTCACCGGAAAACCTTGAGGAACTCATATCCCTCGTCAAAAAAAATGACTTCAATCTCGGACTTAGCACTGACGGCGATGCCGACAGGTTTGGTGTCATAGATTCCGATGGTACTTTTTTTGAAGCAAACAAAGTTCTCTGCCTGATTGCCTGGCATCAATTCAGAAACAAGAAAAAAACAGGCAGAATTGTAAGAAATGTTGCAACTACAACTTTTCTTGATAGAATTGCTGATTATTTCGGCGTTGAACTTGTAGAAGTACCAGTCGGCTTTAAAAATATCGGACCACTTATTTTAGAAGGTAATGTCCTCGTAGGTGGTGAGGAAAGCGCAGGGCTTACAATCGGCGGTCATGTGCCTGATAAAGACGGAATACTTGCCTGCGCGCTTGTCGCAGAACTTATTGCCATGGAAAACAAAACCTTGAGAGAAATCTGGAGTGATATCGAACAAGCGGTAGGAACAGGCTGGAATGACCGGGTTGATTTGGAGCTCAATAACGAAAAGAAAGCTGAAATTTTGAATAAACTCGAAAAACAATCAAAAGAAACATTTCTCGATAGAAAAGTTCTGAAATTTAATGGAATAGATGGCTATAAATTTACTTTTGGACCGGCTGAATGGGTGCTTGTCAGACCATCAGGAACAGAACCTATTATTCGATGTTATATGGAAAGTGATACACCGGAAAACGGTGAAAAACTAAAAACCGATTTAATGAAATTTGTGAATGTGTAATTAGTATGAAAGTGGAAAAGTGTGAAAGTGGGAGAACCAACCCGCGCTAAAGCGCACCG
>JAOZNZ010000905.1 GCA_029933535.1 bacterium
AAAATCGTAAAATAATTATGAAACATACTATTTCTATTCTTGTAAGAAATCAATTCGGTGTATTAGCTAGAGTTGCCGGCCTGTTTTCAGGACGCGGGTATAATATTGACAGTCTTTGTGTCGCTGAAACTCAGGACCCCGATTATTCGCAAATGACTATCGTCGCGCGTGGCGAAGACGATATTCTTGAGCAAATTAATAAGCAGCTTAACAAACTTGTTGACGTAGTGAAAGTAGCTGACTTCCGCGAAAAAGAATGCGTAATAAGAGAAATGGCGCTTATTAAAGTTAATACATCTTCACAGACTCGTGGGGAAATTATACAGATAGTAAACGTTTTTCGCGCGAATACAATTGATATTTCACATAAAACTATGACAATTGAGGTTACAGGTCCGGAAAGCAAAATTACCGCAATAATTGAAATGCTGACTCCGTTCGGAATAAAAGAAATCTCACGGACTGGTCGCGTGGCAATGGCGAGGAAGTAACCGGTCTCCACGAGACCGGATTCCGATAAACCGGAAACGTGGTCCGTGATCGGTAATCCGTGGTCTGTAATCGGTATTCGGTTAATTGAAATTCTAAAATTTCAATTATGGTACAGAAGTATTGAGTAATCGATAAAAAGTAGGAAATGAGAGATTGTCCATTATGTCCATGGTGTCCATAATGTCCATAAAATACAAAAATAAAAAATAAACAAACTCAGAAAATAATAATAACTCAAAAAAAATGGAGAAAAAAATGGCTAAAATGTATTATGATAAAGATGCAGACTTAAAAATCCTCGACGGTAAAATCGTTGGGATTATCGGTTACGGTTCACAGGGGCACGCGCAGGCGCAAAACCTTCGTGACAGCGGTGTAAACGTAATTATTTCGGAACTGCCGGGAACAGCAAATTACGACCTCGCAAAAGAACATGGTTTCGAACCTGTTACTGCAGCAGAACTTGCTGAGAAAGCTGATGTTATTCAGATGCTTGCTCCGGATGAAACTCAGGCAATAATCTACAAAACAGCTGTTGCGCCTGCTATGAAAGCAGGAAAAACACTTGTGTTTTCTCACGGATTTAACATCCATTATGGACAGATCGTTCCTCCGGCGGATGTAGATGTAATTATGATTGCGCCAAAAGGACCGGGACATCTCGTTCGCACAGTTTATGTTGAAGGCGGTGGAGTACCGAATTTGATTGCGATTTACCAGGATGCAAGCGGTAAAGCAAAAGACGTTGCACTCGCTTATTCAAAAGGTATTGGCGGAACACGTGCCGGTGTTCTCGAAACTACTTTCAAAGAAGAAACTGAAACCGACCTTTTCGGTGAACAGGCAGTTCTTTGCGGTGGATGCACAGCCCTTGTTAAAGCAGGCTTTGAAACTCTTGTTGAAGCAGGTTATCAGCCGGAAATCGCTTACTTTGAATGTATGCACGAACTGAAACTTATTGTTGATCTTATGTACGAAAAAGGTATCGCCGGAATGCGCGACTCAATTTCTAATACCGC
>JAOZNZ010000218.1 GCA_029933535.1 bacterium
AGAACAGGTTAGTTCTTTAGATATGAAATTATAATTTTATTTGATATAATATTAAGCGAAAAGATTCGGTAAAAATTATTAGGGTTGAGAAATAAATAAGTTGGAGATTTATGTGTAGGAATATCGCAAATAATCAAGGCACTTAAACGCTATATATTAGATATATGTTGAGTTTTAGTAACACAGAATATTTGTGATATAACAAGCATAAAATCCAAGTTATTTATTTCTCAGCCCTTAGTACCCAACGGCATACAACCAACTATGAACTACCAACTACGAACTATCAACTATAAACTACAACTAATTTGTTTCCTTGTAACTTTTTCTTTAATACAAAACTCTTTTTGTAATATGAAAAAACAAAATAATAACCTTGACGCTACTAAATCTTTCGTTATAGGTGGCGCAGTAGGCCCACCAAAAAATCTCCGCACTCCAAAACGAATGAAAGAAATAGCTAACTCGGGAATTAATGTTATCATACTACTGGGTGGCATTCCAACAGTTAAAGAAACAATTGAATATATGGATGTTGCACACACGGCAGGAATAAAAGTTCTGCCTCCTGACAAAAGATGCTATTCTGCATTTATGGGCGGCCAGAATGACGTTGACGCAAGTGAGAAATCTATTAAAGCGATTGTAAAAGACTATTCAGATCATCCTGCATTATTTGCTTACAGTATTTATGATGAACCTTCTTCCAAACAATTTAAAAATCTGGCTAAGGTTTTAAGATTATTAGAAAAAAATGATGAAAATCATTTCGGTTTTATAAATCTTTTCCCGGGATATGCTTCTCCGGGAGCACTTGGAGCTCCAAATTTTAAAGAACATGTGAAAAGTTATGTTGATGTCGTTAAGCCTCCCGTACTTTGTTATGATCATTATTCGCTTCGCGTTGATAAATCCGATTCCGGATGGTATGATGATCTGGAAATAATTCGTGAAGAATCGCGGAGAGTTAAAATTCCTTTCTGGATTTATGTGCTTAGTGAAGGTATCGAAAAATATCTTCGCGTACCAACTCGCGCGGAAATTCTTTGGCAGGCGAATTCTGCACTCGTTTACGGCGCGCGAGGGATTTTATGGTTTTGTTACTGGACGCCGCAGCCTCATACAGAAGCCCACCACAACGCCATGATAGATCTGAAAGGCAACAAAACACCTTTATACGATTATGTTCGCGAAGAAAATATTTTTTTGAAAGATGCGGGAAATAAACTTCTTAGTTGGGATAATTCTTATATTCAACGTTATGTAAAAAGCAAAACTGTTTCCGGTGGGAATTCTCCGGTTGTAAAACCTGTCGGCAAAAATCTGAATTTAACACTCGGAACCTTTACAAAAGAAAATCGTGTGAGAATTGTTTGCGTAAATGATAGCGTTGATAAAACTGCAAATCTTACTTTAGTTACAAAACCGAATTACAAATTTTCAAAAGTTGTAGCATCAATTGACGCCGCAAAAAATAAAAGCAAAAACATTGAGTTGAAATTAAAACCGGGCGGATGCATTATATTGGAATTTATTTTGAACTCTTCTAAGGGCACTAAGTAAGGGCTGCTCGAAAAGTCCGGGTCTCTCGTGGTAAAATTAGTGTTAAAATTAGTTGACATGCAAATGGTAATGTGATACAATAAAAAATAAATGAAAAAACATTTAATTTCAACAGAGAAAACATATGAAAAAAATCACTTTTTTATTCACAATTTTAATTGTTGCTTTGGCTGTTCAACTCTCTTTTGCTGCGCCGTCGTTAACGATAACCAAACCTCCGGTAGTTCCGAATCCAAGCTGGACAGGTCCGGGTGTTCCTCTTCCACCGGCATTTCCTGCAAGTGGTGATCCACATGCGGAAAAAGGCCAGTGGTTTGTTGATCGTGATATGTTTATGACTTTTACTAATTGTACACATGAATTTTATGATAACGTTATCGGTTCCGGTGGAGGATATCAAGGCAGTACAGCTATTTTTGGATATGTGTCGGCGATAACTTACGTGGATGGTCTGGGATCTCCAATGACAGCATTTGATATTACCGCGACTATATACAATGATATTTCCGCACTTTCTTCTTGGGCGGATGGTACCAACAGCCATGGGGAAGCTCTTTCAACTGGAAATCAAAAAATGTCAGGCACGCTTCTTGATGTAAAACTTACGGCTGAATTTTCTAGTGACCCGAATGTGGCTTTTCCAGTTCCTTTTGTGCGGCCATATATTAATCGCGTTAACGCATCTTATATTGAAGCTGTAAACCATGACGAACTTGCGTGGTACTGCTGGACAGATGATCCCGAGGCGCAAGATCCTCCCGGAAATTTTCATGTGCCGACATGGAATTTTGGCAGCATCTCTATGGGAGGTTCAGCAACCAGAACTCTGTCATTTCAAATTCAACCACCAGGCATGTGGCCATCTGACTCGCGTTACAAAGCTGTTGTAAATTCTTTTACGAACGGGAATGATATTCTTCTTAACCGCACAACTTCATTAAAAATTAGTGAATGGATAGAATACTTGACTACTGACACAGGCGTTCCTTATCCGGATAATCCTGGCGATGCTGACAGCAGCAGTGATGTATCGGTATTTCATAATATTCCCGAGCCGGGGATAATAATAATGTTTTTATTATTAGTCATTAGCGCCTTTCGGTCAAGCACTATTTAACGACAGAAAGCCGCAGGAAAAGAAATTTTCCTGCAGCTTTTTTTGTGTATTAATTCCCAATTCCGGCGACTTATTACATTTCCTGATTAGGTTTCCCATCAACACAACAATTTACTTCACCTGTTTTTCATGCTCATAAATATACTTCGTTACTGTTTCGCGATGAAAACCCGTTGAACGTGTTATATCTCTTAGTGATTTACCATCTGTAAAATATCTTATTATTATCTCATGTTTTTCATTCATTTTTATCACTTTGTTGTCTCCTGTATATTTTTAAAATTACAGGAGAATTATACCTTTTTTTCAGCAATGATAATCGCTGAAATTTTTTTGTTTACTGGTACACTTTTAAAGTGAAATGTGGTACAATTTTATTATATCATATAAAAATACTAATAATTATGTTGTTTTTAAGGGACGACTAATTATTTAAAATCATTAAAGTTAATAATTTTATTTACTGCATATAAAGGACAATCAAAAAGTTTTTTTTGCACATTAAAATTACTCATGCTGCTTCGAAACAAAACAAAAGGATTATATTTTTTTTGATATAATATAAGACTTTTTGCTTTCAAATTTATTCCCGCTTTAATTTCAACCGGGCATATATAATCATTTATATTAATTATCAGATCAATTTCCGCTATTCCACTGCTGCTCCAATAAAATAATTCTTTAAAAGGAAACAACTGCTGCACAACATAGTTTTCTACCAAAGCACCTTTAAAATGGGTAAATAATTCATTTTTAAAAAGCAATGTTTCCTGGTTTAAATTTGTCATTGCTCCAAGCAACCCGACATCAAGCATATAAACTTTAAATTGTTTTTCACTATATGCTTTTAATGGAATTAATGGTTTAGAAACGTTGCTTACTTTTATTATTAGACCGGCATCAAAAAGCCATTGTAAAGCAGTTTCATATTCTCGTGCTCGCGCGGAACTTTTTACTGCTGATAAAATAAAATTCTTGTTTTCTTTAGATAAGTGAAGTGGGATAGACTCCCAAATTTGTCGAATTTTTAATGCTTCATTTTTTGAACTATGCTTTGAAAAATCATTTATGTATGAAGTTAAAATCTCATGCTGAATTTCTCTTGTCTGATCCAAATTTTTGTTAGTTATGTAGTTGGCTACAACTTCCGGCATTCCACCAACATAATAATATAATTTTAATAACTCTAATAATTCTTTATGAAATGGTTCTGGAACACGTTCCTGCTTTTTTTTCAATTCCGGCACTACTGTTAAAATCTTTTCTTTGCCGATTGCGGTTACAAACTCATCAAAAGAAAGAGGATACATATCTAAAAAATTTACTTTGCCTACCGGAAAAGATTGCGCACCGGAAAGTGATATTCCTAATAATGAGCCGGCTGTTATAATGTGATATTCATTAAATTTTTCGTTAAAATATTTTAAAGATTTTAATATCTGTGGCGATGACTGAATTTCATCGAAAAATATCAATGTTTTTCCAGGATAAATTTTTTGATGAAAATATATCTCTAAATATTCTATAATCTTTTCTGCCGGTAAATCTTCTTCAAAAACATTTTTTATTTTTGTTTCTTCTTCAAAATTTATATAAATATTACTCTCATATTCTTTTGACGCAAATTCTTTTAGTACATAAGTTTTTCCTACTTGACGCGCGCCGCACAATATAAGCGGCTTTCGTCTTGTAGATTTCTTCCACTTTACTAATTTTTTATAAATATCTCTTTTCATAATACACGATTATAGCATAAAAACCGCATAAAAGCAAACAATACCACAAATTACCGATGATTAAATGATAAAACTCCACAAATATTGAATGAAATTTATGAATCTACCACAATTTTCCGGATTTTATACAGAGACCGATTGACAATAAATTCATTGTTTGTCATAATATTTTAACAAGATGATAAGAAGATTATTTTATAAGTCAAAATGTCATAGCGACAGCAGCGATCCCGGCCGCGAAGTGCGTCGGGGATGTATGTCAAAATAATAAGATAATTAAATTCTAAATTCATTTTGTATTCGAAATGAATTTATTCCGAGCGTAGCGACTTCGTGGTTGAAAAATGATTAAATTTATTACAAATAAAGAAATCTACGATCAAGTGATTTTGGATGCCATTCCAAAAGCAAAAGATTTTCTTTGGATCGGTACTTCAGACATCAAAGATATGTATGTCAAACGCGGGTCCGGCATGGTTCCGTTTCTTAAGGTTCTATCAGAGTTGATAAACAAAGGTGTTTCCGTTCGCTTAATTCACGCAAAAGAACCGGGACCTAATTTTCGCAAAGATTTTGATAAATATAAAAATCTGATCTCAGGATTAGAACGAATTTTGTGTCCGCGTATTCATTTCAAATGTGTCGTTGTTGATGGTGTGTTTGCCTATTCCGGAAGTGCAAATCTTACAGGAGCGGGTATGGGTGCGAAAAGTGAAACCCGCAGAAATTTTGAGTCGGGAATTATAACTGATGATGAGTTGTTTATCTCACAAATAATGGAACAATTTGATTCTCTTTGGATGGGAAATTATTGCAGAAAATGTAACCGTAAAGAATATTGTGCCGATTACAAGGAAATTTTATTGAAGGGAAAGTGATGGAAGAAATAACAAATCTCAAAATACAAATTACAAATAAATAACAAAAATCAAATGGGGAAAAATGAAAAAAACTAAAACTAATCGAAAACTGTTTGAAATTTTGAATTTGAATTTTGTGATTTATTTGTTATTTATTATTTGTATTTTGAAAATTAATTGCTCTTTTGCAAAAAAAGAGCAATATGGTGTGCCGGTTCCTAAACCGGTCAAAACAAAAATTCAGGTCGGAACTTATATTTTCCCGGGATGGTATCGCGGGAAAGGCTCTAATGCTTTTCCGCGCGTAAATATTAACAGCGACAGTGAATGGAGATTAGTAGCAAAATATCCCGCCCCGCGGCCAGTTCTTGGTTTTTATGACGACTCTTTACCGGAAGTCAACGACTGGCACATTAAATGGGCCCTCGAAGCAGGCATCTCATGGTTCGCTTACGATTGGTACTGGAATC
This sequence comes from bacterium, assembly GCA_029933535.1. GTDB lineage: Bacteria > Auribacterota > UBA3054 > UBA3054 > B51-G9 > B51-G9. The sequence goes on from JAOZNZ010000218.1 coordinate 5,747, forward strand.
GTGGTGAAAAACGTCTTTCGCGGTCGCTTGATGATGGATTTTTAAATGCCAAATACAAAGATATGATGGGGTTTTGTATTCATTGGTGTAACCATAGTCTTGACTGGTCACCGAATAACGCGAAAAAGGTCGCCGGGGATGGCGACCCTCCAACCGGAAATTTAGATTTTTCTCCTGA
>JAOZNZ010000219.1 GCA_029933535.1 bacterium
ACAAATGGTATCGCGAGCAGCATCCTGACATAATTACTTTTGCGACTATGTCATCAGAATACCAGCAAAACAACCACTCGACCTATGAATATAGTGATTACTGCGACAGCACAAAACATGAATTTCGCGACTGGCTTTCCGGAAACGGACTTTATGATGGAGAAGGGCAATATGTAAATTTATCGGCTTTCAACAAAAATTTTTCAGGGGCAACAAATTTCCCGTATGCTTCGTGGGATATTGTTGAACCACCTTTTTTTGTAGATTGGAGTAAAGTTGCCGCAAGCGGGAAATGGTGGAACAAATGGGATGAATTCCGCATAGCGCAAATCAGAAATATTGAACAGGAACAAGTCAATTGGACAATTGATGGCGGGCTGACTCCTGATCAGGTTTATGGTCATCAAACTTGTATAAATCCTGCAACTACAAAAAGCATTGAGAAAATGCACGGAGGTTATTGGACTACAACTTTTGTTGTCGAAGGCGGAAACGGGATTACTGCTTCCAGAAAAGATGCGCGGGATACTAATATATTCAGCGTGTTAAGAGCTAATGACAAGAACTGGGGAATTGTAGAATTTAATCCCCAACTGCCATCTATTTCCACAAATCTTTCAGCCCTTGAAACTGTATGGAATTATGACGCTCATATAATCTGTCCGTACTGCTGGTCGCAACCACCTCCATACGGCATTGCAGGAACAGCCTATGAAATTGCTCTTCAGCAGTTTATATCCAATCATTTTGACGATTTTTATTCCGGTTTAAAAACTTATGAAGCCGACCCGGCCTCCAAAGACGTTATCTGGACAATGAGTTACGAAAGTGATATAGAAAACTTTAAAGATATATCTTCAATAAAATTTACCAATGGAGTTATGAGTGCTATAATTAAAGGCTCAATACCTTCTGTTTCTTTTGATTTGGATGAAACGAAGCATTTTATAAAATCCGACAATTATTACGCAGCATCTTTTAGAATTTATGCAGAAAATTCCGCGGGAAAAACGGGACGATTTCTCTGGCACGAAAATGGCGGCAGCAATCATGTAATAAAGTTTTCTTTGAAGAGCGGCTGGAACGTATACAAAATTGATTTGATTGAAAGTCCTTCGTGGCGGGAAAAAGATATTGACAAAATAAAACTTTATTTCAACGCTGCAAAAGGAACAGAAGTCAAACTTGACTGGTTCAGGCTTGAAGCAAATCATTGCTGGCATTTTGATGATCCGGGAGAAATATACGCCCAAAATCAACTTTCAGATATAACTTTTACCGGCAGCGTATTGTCCGCGGCAACCGTTGGCGGCAATGGTTATTTTTACCTTTCTACAGATAAACAATCAAAAGATGAACACGCCGACCGCGCATTTATAAATTCAAAACTTTATAAAAAAATACGCGTCAAAATGACTTGTTCATCAAGTGGAGCCGGGCAAATTCATTGGTGGCAGCGCGATGGGACTCACGATTCCAAGGGATTTGCTGTGCAAGCCGGAACGCGGACATATGAAATAGATATGACCGATGAAGAAAATTGGAATAATTCAATCACTATTTTCAGAATTGATCCGATAAACCGTATTGGCGCTGATTTCTCCATTGAATACGTAAATGTTTCACCGAAAATGATTCCACCGAGGATATCTAATTCCGACTTAATTGTCAACTCCCCTACCCCGATATTTTTCTGGGAGGAACCAATCGAGCCTGAATTTTCCGGAATTACTTATTCTATGGATCTCGCTACAGACTTTGATTTTACAAATATAGTTTATTCCGCTGGAAATTTAACCGGTGGTGCAAATATGTACTCGAAACTTCCTGTTCTTAATGGACTTCACTGGTGGCGGATTCGTGCAAAAGCTGAAGACGGAACTCTTTCGCCCTGGGCTGTTCCCATGCCGATCTATCCAAGAATATGGACATTTGACAGCACAAACGATATTAAAACTTCAAAAGGAATTACCGCTCCTGAAATTATTGACGGGAAATTTATGAGACTGATAACTACCAGCGATAATCCGGAATTCGATTTTCGGAACGGTAATGACAGGGGCGTTAATGCAGAAGTATACAAAAAACTCCATCTGCGTATGCGATTGAATCCGCCTGCTGAAAAGCCGCAAATATGTCAGCTTCACATCAGACCTAACATGAATAAACCTTCGGCTGTTACTAATTTTTATTTCCCACGTGATAACAAATGGCATGACATTGAGTTGGATTTGTCATCTGTTCCGGAGTGGCGCGACTATATAAAACACATCAAATTCACTCCTGCGATTGGCGGATCAGGTAGTACAGTTGATGTAGACACCGTATATTTTATCCCGGAAAACAAATGAAAAATCAAAAAAGTAAATCCAAAATCATAAATCCAAAATCCAAAATCCAAAACGGCATTGCCCTTGTTGCTGTTCTTGCAATATTAGTCGTTCTTGCTATTATGGCGGCGGCATTTACCACTTTCATGAATATTGAGTTAAAGCAAAGTAATTTAATGGTTAACTCATTTCAACTTGATATGCTTGTTGAAGCCGGACTTGAACATGCAAAAACTTTACTTACAAATACAGATGAACCTTCAGAATTATCGGAAGAAAAGTACACACACTGGATGTATGTAAAAGACGAAACCGGAGAAATATGCGGAAGATATCGACTTCGCATCGAAGATGAATCAGCAAAAGTAAATGTCAACAAGGCATATCTGTTAAAAAATGGAAAAGGAAAAAGCTGGAATACCGGCGAAGTAGTTCTTCCGCGCGCACTTGGTATTTCACCGAAAATTGCAGGAAAAATCGTCAATTTTCGCTATGGGCCAAATAAAGTCCCAGGCGGTCGAGGGGACGATGATAACAATAACGCAGTTCTGATGGCTGACGGAATTGATAACGATGCGGACGGGATTATTGACGAAGAAGACGAAGGAATAAATGATCCTTCCGAATACACGTCCGGGCATCTGAGGGGTGATGACAGAAATTTCACAACCATAAATGAAGCGTTATCAGTTTTTCTTGACACAAAGAAAAAATTGCCGTTAAGCGTTCAGGAGTCTATACGTCGGGAAGTACCTCGTCGCGCAACAGTTCGTTCGATTGACAAACCCGGTTCCCGAACATTACAAAACGAAAAGCCTTCAGATATAAACTGTGTAACAGCTCGTGAGTGCAGGCAAAGATTTACTACGGCGAGTGCTTCTGTACCTTTTCAACCAAATTCAAGGATGCGTTCACAGCTTGCCGCAAACATGGTTGATTATCGTGATGAAAACCATGTTCTTTCAACTCTCGGTTCGACTTATGGTGTTGAAGCTATTTGTTTTAATGAAATTCTGGCTAACGATGAGTCTTTTACTTATCTGATCGAAGACGGTAATTTGAATCCCGGAAATGACTATGCTTTTTGGGGGGGAAGTTGGGAAAAACAATACGGTACTACAGATGATAAAAGATCGATATATCATATCAGCCAACCTTATTTTGCTGTACCGGATGATAATTTCTATATGTTCGATCCACGTGAAGTCTGGAGAGTAAAATACGACGAGGGAATAAAGGTAATCGGAAAACTTAACGCTTCATCCGGCAGCATGACTATCACACTTCCCGATGTTCCCGGAAAAAGAGGAACCGGCAGAGCTGAAATGACAAACTACCGGGATGGAGTATGGCCTAGTACGAGTCCGCCCTGGAGAAATCCGGAGGGACTTCCCGGGAACAGATCGTGGTGCTACTGGAACGGTATTACAGTAACAACGAGGAGCAGGAATGACTATACTGATTATTACAATGAACTAATGGGGGTTCTTAAAAAGCGCGGGTTAGCGGATGGAAACCACCCTGACCTCCCTGCAAATTTTTTCAAGAATGCACAAGTTATGATATACACGTGGGGATACAGTTCAGAAAGCGGTTCAACTAAAGGAAGACCCGTAGGATGCTTTGAAGTGACGAGTTCAAGTGGGCACAAAATAACTGCCAAAACAAGCGATGCCAACTCTTCCTCAGTGAATTTCGCAACCCAATTAGCAAAATACGGCATGACACCAAGTGATTGTGATCTGAGTATCTGCTTTGTCGGTTGGGGCAATCGCAGCACTGCCGCGCATCTGCCGAAAGTAAACAGCTGGTCTATGATTCGCTCTCGTCAGCCTATTGGCGGCAGATATTTTAAAGTTATAATTGACAGGCAGCCTGTTGGCAGATGGTTTGGTTATAAAACAAAAAAACTTGGGGTTTCCGGCTCAGTAGGCGGTAAATTCAGTGAAGATCAAGACAACTTAAAACAATGGCCGTATAAAGACGGTAAAGCAATCAAAACCGACCAAAACGGTTGGATCGATCTGCTGCTGACATCATCACCTGACGTCAGCAGGCAAGCCAGTCTCAGGCAGACTCTCTGGTATGTCAGAATGATCGCTCCTGAAGTTTCAGAAATGTTCAATGCCTCAGCCACTCCGGTTTCCCTGGCTAATTGGCGCGTAATATGTAATACCGGTTCTCTGGCAACAGAAATAGGACGAATTAAACGTACTTCATATTACGACCGAAAACTCAGACGGCCAATTGTTGATGATAATCCCGTTGTTTCCCCCGGCGGTCATTTCTATCTTGTGAATGATACAGAATTATTTGATTATTGGTACGGTAACGGCGATGGCGCATATGGTTCAGCCCCGAAGGAAGAAGTGCCTGTTTTTCAGATGGCCGCGGGACGTTGGGGTATAACTTATGAAGTTGAATCAGCCAAGTTTGAATATCCGCCTGCGCGGGCATCTATACGCCTTAAAGGTGAGAATTTCGATAAAAACGATAAAATCTTTGAATTCGAAACTGTTATGTTTATTGATGAAAAAGGCAAAGACGATCCTCAATCATGGCACGGGGTTTTCGCACCGGTACTATCGGAATTGATAGACTTCAATAACGAAATTGCTATCGCGCCAACTTATAGTGATTGGGCAGGTTATATGGATCCGGGAACAAAAGTTATGGTTCTCGGTTTACCGCACAAAGGAGGTATTGTCAGCCTTACTTTAAAAAACGAATACGAACAAATTTGCGCACGAACTGTTGACTATGGCAAAGTGGAGCCGGAAGATTTAGGCCAAAGCACTGAAAAAATGGACCCGACTAAAAACACTTGGGTTAAACGGGAAAATGCATCTATCTCAGGACGTAATAAAAACGCGCTCAACCGGGCTATGCAGTCGCGCCAAGATGAAAAATTCTTCATCAAAAACGGACACTACGGAAGCATATGTGAATTGAGATATCTGACCACCGGAGATGATTTTGAAAGATTGGGCAGCAGTGGAAACATGTCGAAAAGTATTGAAGCTATTAGCGCCATAGGTGATGTGATGTGCTCCTCACATGTCCGTCTTGAGTCGTGCGCCGGCAATGTCGTTCACAAAGGCTGGAAAGAAGCTGCCGATGAAGTTGAAAGTTCCTCGTTACGCAGCGTAGCATGCAAAAACGGAAGATGGGAAAAAGACCAATGGAAAGGACAAACTCTCAGATTTCTTACGGGGAAACTTCGCGGTGAAAAATTTCCGATTATCGGCAATACTAAAAAAATAATCCTTCTCGCTGACACAAGAGCAGAATTCGTTCCGCGATCAGCTCCCAACCGAAAAGTTTTAAAGCCAAGTGTTGGCGACAGATTTTCTCTTGGACCAGGTTACGCAAGCGCTATGTGCTTCACACGCCAGGGAAACAAAGCAGGTGAATGGACATGGGAAAATGCTATACAGGTTCCAGGCAAATACGATCTCTATATCAACGGATTGAACGATGCGATTGACACAACCGAATTTCTTGAAGAAAACAATAACGCTTCAATAGACGTCGCAGTCTGGAATTACAAAACAAAACAATTTGACACCTTATGCAAAAAAAAGAAATACA
>JAOZNZ010000220.1 GCA_029933535.1 bacterium
TTAGAAGATAATAAAGAAATTATAGAGAAATTACCAAATGTAAATAACAATTCTCAAAAGTAATTAATGGTAATAATTATTACAAGCTTATATTCGACAATCTCAATCGTCTGACAAATACTTTTTATTCTGGAGGGGCGCTGTCCCCAGCGTCCTATATCTCCGCCGCTTACACTTACAATCCGAACAATAAACTCGCATCATACAAACCAAAATATGGTGCGTCACAAATCGCAACTGTGAATTATTCTTACGACAGCGAGCAGCGATTGACAAATATAACAGCCGGATCGCTTTTAAATCTTGAATACACCTACAATTCCGCCCAACAAATAACGCAAATAATTGAAAGCACCGTTTCTCTCGGCACGCGAACATCAGCATTTCAATACGACGCACGAGATCAGTTGGTTGAAGAAAGTTTTCAGGTGTCAGGTGCCGGGTGTCAGAATGAATACATTTACGATTTAGCACGAAATAGAGTAAGCCGCACTTCCCAGTGCGGCACCCAGCCAACAACCAACCTCTACACTTACGTTCTCGCCAATAAACTCCAAAGCATAGCTGACGCCGATGTCGCTAATTCCGATTCCGATGAAGACGGTTTAACCCGGGATGAAGAAATTTCTTACGGCAGTGATCCAAACAATGCCGATACAGATAATGACGGACTAAACGATTATGAAGAAGTAAACACATATAACACATGTCCGTGGAAAGTTGACAGTGATTCCTGAAATTTGATTATTATTAATCAAATTTATTTATAACTTTTAGCGTGCTTATTCTCATTTAGAATTTAAACAACAAGTAACAATTTTTTTGCAAATATCAGGAAAATAAATTGTCCCGATGGTTCGGGACAATTTCCTCCGAGTGCCTGCAAATTATCATCCCCGGCACGACAGCCGGCAACTTGAAAACGAAGAGTGAAAACGGTACAATAGTAGCACGATATTATTATAACGCACAAAATAAGCTTGTGAAAATCACGGGACCAAATTATGTTTACCAGTTTCTATATGATTCACAGAATAAAAGAATAGGAATTGGCACAGGTCCTAATGAAAGCTCTTTGATATGGCGTAAAATCATTCACCAGGCTAATCTTCCAATCGGTGAATTAGATTCTACGAACGGAGTGGCAAGATGGTTTGTAAGAGGAATTGGAATTGCTGAAGGAACGGGAGATGTAATTGCTGAAATTGACAATTCCGGTGATCCACACTATTATTTATCAAATCATAGAGGCGACACTTTAGTTGTTCTCAACGATAGCGGAACCGAAGAATGTCAGTTGCAATATGATTCCTTTGGAAATATAGTAACGAACACAGGTACATTTTCGCCGGCTTATAAATTTAGTACTAAAGAATATCTTGAGAATGCAGAACTTTATTTGTATGAATATCGACTTTATGGGCCGTTATCCGGTAGATGGACTCAAAGAGACCCAATCGATTATCAGGATAGCGTTAATTTGTACCAGTTTTGTGGGAATAATCCGGTAATTATTATTGATGAATGGGGATTGAAACGAGTTGTAATTGCTATTGGCGAGCCACATTCGGGATATAGAGGCGCTCATTTTCTTTTTGACGCATTACCATCTTGGGTACTTGCCAAACGTGCGAATAGTAGTTTTAAAAAGTTTTCGAATGCCGGATGGGATGTTGATTTTCTTTCAAAGCCTACAAAAGGATTGCTTAAAGTTATGCTTGAACAATCTGATGTTGAAGCTTTTATTTATTATGGCCATGCCTCAATAGATGGTTATATGATATTAAGAAAATTTGAGAATATAGATATAGATGCAATGAAGTTTTCTGATATACCTAAAAACTTATCTCTATTAGTACTTGATTCCTGTTATTCAGGCGATTTCAATTTAGTTGAAAAACTTAAACCGGATAATTTCATTGGACATAAAGGAACCGCTTTACCGGTATGGAACAAAGCACAAAGCAATAAAATTGATCCGGCCATAGACAAAGTATTACAAAGCGATGGAAAAGCTGATAGTAAATAATTATAAAACAACACTATTTCGATATGTTAATAAAAACTTGTAAAGTTTTGTTTTGGGTATTACTATGCTCAATACTCCTTATAAGCATAAGCACATTTTTATGTTTATTTCATGACACTTATTTTTTTAGAATTTTATATGCAATTGGATTATTTTCATTCTTGCTATCTTTAGGATTTTCATTTTGTATTTCTCTTTTTTCTATTATAATGCATAAATATAAGCATGATAAAAGTCCAAGTATTGCGTTAAAACTTTTTCTGTGTTCGTTTTTTATAATCATAATTGCATTTATTGATTATAGATGGATGATAAAACTAAATGATGTATTTAATTGGATTATACAATTATTTTGTCACTAATTATTTTGTTAAATAATTTACTTAGTGTTCTTTGATTCTTCGTGGTTAAATGTTTTTTATTATAAATTGTTTTTGAAGAAATGAATTTAAAACGGTACAATAATAACAAGGTACTATTATAATGCTCAAAACAAGCTTGTAAAAATCACGGGTAATGGATTTACTTATGAGTTTTTGTATGACAGTCAAAATCGCCGAATAGGAATTGCAAAAGGCCCGAATGAAAGCTCTTTGATATGGCGAAAAATCATTCATCAGGGCAACATTCCAATCGGTGAATTAGATTCTACGAATGGAGTTTCTCGTTGGTTTGTAAGAGGAATTGGAATAGCTGAAGGAACAGGTGATGTCGTAGCTGAAATTGATGACTCTGGCAATCCTCATTATTACTTCGCAAATCACAGAGGCGACACAGTTGTAGTTCTGAATAATTCTGGCAGCGAAGAAACTTACCTGCAATATGACGCTTTTGGTAATGTGGTAACGAATGTAGGAAGTTTTGAGCCTAAATACACATTTTCCACTAAGGAATATTTATCGGATTGTCAACTTTATTTATATCAACGCCGAGTTTATGATCCGATTTCCGGGCGTTGGACTCAACGAGACCCGATTGACTATCAGGATAGTATAAATCTATATCAATTCTGTGCAAATAACCCGGTGAATTTGATTGATATTGATGGGCAACTTATTGGTAGAGCTCAAAATGCAGTTTTTAATCCCATTAAAGCTCTATTTGGAAAAAATTATGGTACATCAACACTTACACAGGATATATTAAAAAACAATGCTATTAAAGCTTATAAAAAGTTACAAGGGGAGCATAAATCAGAAATGTATTTTGATACGGATTTTTGGACAGGTTTTTTAAATGAAGAATATTGGACTTATGAAGGAAAAACTTATAGAGGAAACGAAGTTAATTATTTGGGTATAGGAATGTATGAAGCGATGCTTGGGAACACAAAAGAAGAAGCTTTAACTTTAGTTAATAAATGGAAGGCTTTTTGGTATGGCGAAAAGGCAAATGAAGCGGTTTTGTTCTGGACACGTAAAGGACATGATTTATACAATGAAATTAATAATAACCCAAAAAGATATGGCATTAAAGATAAAAATATTAATAATGATGAAATTGAAACGCCATATAGACGTGGTTATAGAAAATAAAATAATAATTCTATAAAATAAAACAAAAAATTATTTATGAAAAAAATATTATTATATTCAAGTATTATTTTTACAATTATAATTGTTGTAATTTTTACCTTAAATAGTGAGTTTTTTGTAAAACGAAGGGTTAATAAATTACTAAACAACGCTGGAGGAGTTAATATAATAAAAAAAGAAGCAAGTTCCATTTTTAAGCAAATGAGAGAGACTAAAGAACCAATGAGCATTCCAGAAAATGCACGATCTATTAATGCTTTGAGTAGTATTGGACTTGCTTGCCCTGGTAACACTAATTTACCATCATATATCAGAATAAATATTGGAACACACTTTAGAACAAAATTTATTTTCATCTTTGATCCATCTGAAATGACATATTGGCACGACAGAACCGGACTTATAAAAATTAGCGATAATATTTATTATGAAGGTTCAATAATAGAAACATTAATATCGCTTTTATAATTGAAAATACCACTTGGTTCTTAAGCAGATTTAATTTCCTCCGTATACACCTACAATTCCGCACAACAGATTACACAAATAATCGAAAGCACCGCTTCTCTCGGCACGCGAACATCAGCATTTCAATACGATGCACGCGATCAACTCGTTGAGGAAAATTTTCAGGTTTCAGGTGTCGGGTGTCAGAATGAATACATTTACGATTTAGCACGAAATAGAGTATCTGCAATCCGTAATCCGCAATCTGCAATTTCCAGCACTAACATTTTCACTTATGTGGAAGCCAACAAACTCCAAAGCATAGCTGATGAAGATGTATCATCGTCAGACGCTGATGAAGACGGTTTAACCCGTGATGACGAAATTTCTTACGGCAGTAATCCCGATGATGCCGACACGGATGACGATGGATTAAACGATTATGAAGAAGTAAACACATACAACACGTGTCCGTGGAAAGTTGACAGTGATTCCTAAAATTTGATTATTATTAATCAAATTTATTTATAACTTTTTGCTTGCTTAATCTTGCTGATAATTTATAATGCACGGGGAGACATTATTTGCAAATATCAGGAAAATAAATTGTCCCGATGGTTCGGGACAATTTCCTCCGAGTGCCTGCAAATTATCATCCCCGGCACGACAGCCGGCAACTTGAAAACGAAGAGTGAAAACGGTACAATAGTAGCACGTTACTATTATAATGCGCAAAATAAGTTAGTAAAAATTGAACTTCCCGGCGAAAACTATTATGAGTTTCTATATGATTCACAGAACCGCCGCATTACTCTTTCGCATAATGGCACATGGAAAAAGATAATCCACTAGGGAAATATTCCAATCGGTGAATTAGATTCAACGAATGGAGTGCCAAGATGGTTTGTCAGAGGATTAGGAATAGCTGACGGAACCGGAGATGTGATTGCGGAAATTGACAAGGACGGCGATCCACATTTTTATTTAAGCAATCATTGCGGAGATACAATTATTGTCTTAAATGAAAATGCTTCTCAAGAAACTTACCTGCAATATGACACTTTTGGAAATGTGGTGACAAATACGGGAAGTTTTGATCCCAAATATACGTTCAGCACAAAAGAATATTTATCGGATTGTCTGCTTTATTTATATGCATATCGCGCTTATGACCCAATAGCAGGCAGATGGACGCAGAGAGACCCAATAGATTATCAGGACAGCATAAATCTATATCAATTCTGTGGAAATAATCCGGTGAATGGGATTGATATTTTAGGTTTACAACACAACTATTTAAATGATGATTATGAAGAAAATTTCTTAAATGAAATTGATGATAAACAGCCTGTTTTAGATCAAAATACAATAGATCATAATGAATTAATGGAAGTTACATCTCAAATCATCGTATTTAGATTAGCTGAATTACCAGAAGGAAATTTTGGATATGCCTCTACACTTTTTGGTAAAAATAAAGCATACGTTTATAATGATTCAATATTTGCTAATAGAGATTCACAAGAATATAACTATCAACATAAAATGTCAACTGTAATATTAACCGAAGGCGGAAATATTATTTTTTCTCCAGGAAGTGGGAAAACATCTGTATTAGGTAGAGAGTTGAATTATCACATTATGGGAGTGACAACAGCGGCCAAGGGAGTATATGGTCCTATAGGTGGAATAGGCATACGAGTACATAAATTATTAAAATGGGGCGAAATAACAGTTAGTAGAAATACATTCCGTTTTTATAATATGGGAAGAAATGATTCAAAAGCAGTTATAACATCTGCACAATAAAGATAATATTATGTTTTTAAAAACTAAATTAAAAAAAATCATTTTATTTAATATTATACTTATATTAATATTGATAAGTGCTATG
>JAOZNZ010000221.1 GCA_029933535.1 bacterium
AATACGCAAATAAAAATATCTTAATAAATGTGATCCTGCCAGGTTGGCTTAAAACAAAAATGACTCGCCACATAAGCAATACCGATTATAAAAAGAATGTTTCTGAAAATTTATTGGGTCGGCCAACCAATACTAAAGAAGTATCAGAATTTATTTTATCACTCACACGAACAAGAAACATTTCCGGGCAAGTCTTTGCTTTAGACAGCAGACCGGTATTTTCTTAAGTCACGAGGTGAGAAAAAAAGTTTTCGCTCCGAAAATTTCTAATTACTCTAATTGACCTAATTGATCTAAACAAATCCCAAGGCACAATATCCAATACACAAATTGGTAATTTGGATGTCGAGAATGGACACAACGCATTATTTCATCAGAGAATTTTTTAGGTTAATTAGGTTAATTAGGTCAATTAATCATTCTTCTTCCTTAACCTGATCCCACAGCGAGTCCATTTCTTCAAAAGAAGCTTCTTGAACTGTTGTTCCTTTTTCTTCCAAAGCGATTTCAATTGCGCGGAATCTACTCATAAATTTTCTTACAGTGTTATGCAGCGCGCGTTCAGGTTCAACGTCTAAGAATCGCGAAAGGTTTACAACAGAAAAAAGCACATCTCCAAGTTCTTCGCTAATATGTTCCTGATCTTTTTCTTCTATTGCCTCGTACAATTCATTAAATTCCTCTTTAATTTTAAGGATAACATCTTCGACTTTATCCCAGTCAAAGCCGACTTTTCTGGCTTTGATTTGTACTTTACGCGCTTTGCTCAATGCCGGGAGGTGGCGTGGGATACCATCAACAACAGATTTTCTATGTTGTTTTTGTTTTTCCTGTTTTTTAATATCATCCCAGTTAACAACTACCTCATTTGAGTTTTTAACTTTTACGTCACTAAACACATGAGGATGTCTGCGGATTAATTTTTCAATAATGCTATCTAAAACTTCCGCCATTGTAAACTCGCCATTTTCTTTTGCAATTTGGACTTGAAAAACAATATGAAGACACAGGTCCCCCAACTCTTCTTTCATTGTTTCAATATCTTTATCTTCAACAGCTTCAATAAATTCATATAACTCTTCAACAAAGCCCATTGTGATTGATTCATGTGTTTGTTCTATATCCCACGGACAACCGCCTGGGCTGCGCAATGTTTTCATCACTTCCATCAATTTCTCGAATTTTTCTCCATTAACACTCATTACAATTTACTCCTTTGTTTATGCACTAATTTTACAATTTTATTTTTTAACCACTAATGGACTTGAATATTTTTTTAACCACGGATGAACACTAATGAACACGAATTAAATTTTTAAAGTCAAAATAATTAATATCAAAATGATTGTTTTAATAAAAATATTTTATTTCATAAACTGTAAACACTAATTTAAAGAAATATTTTTTTGTTTGTAAAATTAATTTATTTCTCTTATGTTTTCTTATGTTTCTTATGTGGTTAAATTTCGTTTTATTTTCTCCTTATCATTAATAAATAGTAAATTATAAATGATAAATAATAAATAGTAACCGGTTCCGGTATTACATCATTTTTCGCTACCCGCATTCCAAGCCAACTTGTCCGAAATTCCGGCGGATAATGCATTCTCCGAGTCGTTGTTAAATCATCCCGACCGTGAACAAAACTTCCACCGCGAATCACTCGTTCTGTTCCGCTTGTTGGACCTTCCGGATCGGTTTCTTCAGTTGATGGATAGGTATTATACCAATCTTTCACCCATTCAGCAACATTACCGGATAAATTGTAATGCCCGAGATGACCTTTTCCCTCTGAATAACTTGTAACGTATCTTGCATATTCAGCACCATCACTCGTAAAACCATTTTCTGTATAACCATCAAAACCTATTTTCCAATTACATAAATTATATGTTGGCTGCGTTGAAGTGTACCAAAAATCGTCCGCCCAGGTATAATGCCTTTCATCTCCGTCCTTTGCAAAATATTCCCATTGCGCTTCAGTCGGTAATTCATAATCAGCCCAATTTGCATAAGCTTCCGCTTCATAATAACTAATACCTACAACAGGTTCGTTGTCGGAATCGGAATAAGGATCATTCGCATAATTCGGAGTATCATTTGTGTTCCAATATAATGGACAATTTATAGTATTGGCCAATAGCCACGCCCAACCTTCGGCACTCCAAAACGAACTATTTTGATAACCGCCTTCGGAAACGAACTGTGCGAATTCAACATTTGATATTTCTGTTTTGTACATTGCTGCTGTTGTAAGATTGACGGTATGAGCCGGAGCTTCATTTACTTCGCTACCACTTCTTCCCATCAAAAATGTCACATCATTTGTTCCTTCAAAATTTGAATGATCAATGTTATTGAGGACAATGGAAGTCTGTGCATTAGCAGTATATCCTTTTTCATTTTTGTATTGAACATAAACTGTTTTTGTACCACTTCCGGGAGATAATTCCCAACTTTTTGATGTTCTATAAGACTCCCACAAAGAATTACCAAAATTAGGACCGTTAGATATTCGCATGTATAAAGGAGAACTACCTTCCGCATGAAGTTGCAAACTAACATTTGGCGATGTTGTAGTTGTATCGTTATGATTTATCGCCACCCATACTTTAGAAACAATAGTATTATCTATGAGAAAAGCTGATGAAAACATTGCATAACCTTGTGAATAATCGTTTTTAGGTGTAACTCTTATTTTGGCTTGTTCGATTCTTTGATTTGCCAGAGAACCACCACCGTTTTGTGATGATTTTGTATCCCACAGAATTGTTACTGTAGAATCATCCGGCAAAACATTTGTTATCTGATATTCTGATGAATTATTAATTGAAGGCGACTGCCCACTTTGAGTTATCGAAACTAAATATGGATCACCGTTCGCCCATGAAACACCATTATTCAAAGAATACTCAACTTTCAACTTGCTTAAATCCAGATTATCATCTATAACCTCAGTTTGGACAGAAACATAGCCAGAACCATCGGCCAATTGTTCAGCGCTCAAGCTTGTTAAATTTATCGGATAATTACTGTAAAAAATAATGTCCGACCATTTATAACCAATACTATTATGTGCCGCAACACGATAATAAGCATTTGATAATTTTTGAATAAGCAAATTTGTATTAGTTCCTGTATAAATGCTTGACCAAGTTCCGTTAGTTCCACCAAATTGTTCTTGAGCAACAAAGTTTTCTGCCCGTGGAATTTTGTCAATATTTGGAGACCAATATATTTTACCAATATTGATTTCTGAATCATCAATTAGGGGTGCAAATTCAGGTGGATATTGAAATGCTTCAATATATTCATAGGCACCCATATCAACTTTATATCCCATAATTCTTGCATTGCCGTCTAAATCAAAAATTTCAAAAACATAAGGTAAATTCGTTCCTGAATTTCTGCATGGTGATGTGCTTTGCAATCTAAAATTGTTGGTAGAAATAAATTGTGGATTATTTGTAATTGTTCCATTAATAAGATTAGTCCAATTTTCTATGCAATTATAAATATTTTTATTATAAAAATTTATAAAGTTACCATTAGTATTATTCCACATAATAGAATTCTGTACAATGCCGTTAAAGGAATTATAATAACAATACACCCCACCACCTTTATTAGCCGAATTACCGGTAATTGTACAGTTTTGAACCGTGCCATTTTCGCAAAATACACCACCACCAGATTCCGATGCCGTATTCCCATTAATTATGCAGTTTATAACAACTTCACTACAATATACGCCTCCTCCAGACCTGCCAGCCGAGTTTCCGCTAATTGAACAGTTTATAACATTATCTACTTCAACACCACCGCCACTATCCGAAGCCGAATTTTCGCTAATGGTGGAGTTCTGAACCGTGCCACCCTGAGAGCAATATATGCCTCCACCAGACCCGCCAGCCGAATTCCCGCTAATGGTGGAGTTCTGAACCGTTCCGCCATTAAAGCCTACAAAGCACACCACCACCACTATCCGAGGCTAAATTTTCGCTGATTAAACAATTCTGAACCGTTCCGCCATAATAGCAATATACTCCTCCGCCAGTCTCATTCGCCAAATTTTCGCTAATCGTGCAGTTCTGAACTGTACCGCCGTACCGGCAAAACACGCCACCGCCATAAGAAGCCGAATTTCCGCTGATTGTGCAGTTCTCTACCGTGCCACCACGATAGCAAAACACACCACCACCACTACCGCCCCAATAACCGCCAGCCGAATTACCACTAATTGTGCAATTCAAAACTACACCGCCATAATAGCAATACACACCGCCACCACCATCATCATCATTGACATTGCCGTAATTATATCCATTTGTAATAGTAAAACCGTCAATAGTTGGATTAGCACTATTCAAATAAAAACATCTATTTGTATTGTTTCCGTCAACAATAGTTCTTTCTGCACCATTAACGCTTTTAACTGTAATGCTTTTAGTAACAGAAATTTCACTTCCCGGATAATAAGTTCCGTCATTTACGAGAACAATGTTTCCGGCAGGTGCAACATTAATAGCTGCTTGAATATTAGTTGCCGCATTTACCCAGGAATTAAACGGCGAAATATGCGCACCGGTTTTTGAGACATAATGTGTATCGGCGAATACTTTTGAAGAAATCAAAAATATTAATGTAAAAAATAAAGTTGTTTGAATAATTTTATTTTTCATTTAATTATTAG
Organism: bacterium; assembly: GCA_029933535.1. GTDB lineage: Bacteria > Auribacterota > UBA3054 > UBA3054 > B51-G9 > B51-G9. The sequence continues at coordinate 4,694 of JAOZNZ010000221.1, forward strand.
TTTAGTTATCTAAGTTTTAATTGAATAAGTTTGCTGGTTACAATCAACGAAAAATGTTGACTGAAATTCATTAGTGTTTATTCGTGTCCATTCGTGGTTAAAGCCTTTTGTGTGCTTCGTGGTTTAATTTATTTTTTGTTCAATATTTTAATCATATCCATAGCCTTCATATCCATTTTAGAAAACGCGAACCATTTTTTACCCAAATCCTTTAGCGAAGCGCCAAAATGGTAAATATCTTTTTTATCGATGATGAGAAACCGGTCATGAGCTTCTTTAAAAACTTTAATTTCTATTTGTAAATATTGCTCATTGTGCTTTTTCAAATCTAACGAGAGTTGCTTTGATATTTTTTTGAGAAAAAAGTGCACCGAACCCCTTTTTTTCGTTTGACAAATAAGGTCAAAACAGTATCATCAATGTAGTTATCAATTAAAATTATCGAGTTTGTTGCATTTCTTATTAGATCGGAAACAAAAGTGTAGGCATCAAAGACTTGTCCATCGAAAAAGATGCCCTGATTTGGTGGTAAGTTTGCTTGTATCTGCAAATCGATAGTTTTCACTTTTTCTGCAATTTTTTGAACATTATCTTCAATACGGTTTATTCTTTGGTTTAGTGAATAACCTCTTAACAAATAATCTTTAAGGATTTTGTTTGCCCATATACGAAATTGAATGCCACGTTGTGATTTAACGCGATAACCAACGGAAATAATCATATCGAGATTATAATATTCAACTTGATATACTTTACCGTCAGCCGCAGTTGTCGCAAATTTTGCGACAACTGGAATTCCATTAAGTTCTTCCTTTAAAACATTATTAATATGTTTACCAATAGTTTTAACATCACGATTAAATAATGTGGCAATTTTCTGTCTGTTAAGCCAAACAGTTTCGTCTTCGACTCTTACTTCTAATTTTGTTGAGAAGTCATTGGTTTGATATAAAACTATTTCGTTTTTCATAACATTTTCGATATTGAGTTAAGGATAGTAACCGAAGCCACCTCTATTTTTGAAAAAGCGAACCTTTTTACTTTATTGGTTATCGCAATTTGCGACTTCCAATTTTCCGTTTCTTTTTTCGTCAATTGAAACATAAACTCATCAGGGAATCCTTCATTTGTTATTTTTAATTTTATGTTTTTTTTCGTAAAATATTTTTTTCAATAATCAAAAATCGATCATGAGCCTTATTAAGTTTCT
>JAOZNZ010000906.1 GCA_029933535.1 bacterium
TGTTTTAAAGCCCTGTGAATCAAAATGCGGTTATGGAATTTTTCAGGGAAAGTTTATGAATGAAAACGAGTGGGATGATGCTGTTGAAACTGCGCTGAAAAAAGATTACATCGTTCAGGAATTTATTGATTTACCAACCGAAAACTTTCCGCGACTTCTCCCGGAAAAAGAATCCGAATTGCGATACATCCATCTCGGCGGTTATTCATTCGGTGGGAATTTTTCAGGAATCCTCGGAAGGACATGCGCTAATCCTCTGCTTACAGTAATTCACGGCGAACGATTGCTGCCAGTGCTGTGCCACGGATGATAATTTGCAGGCACAGCGGATAATAGGTTCCTGACCCCATAATAGCTTCGAACTGCAAAATGATTATGTATTTAATGTCAAGTTTCGGTGCCAGGCACCGAAACTTGACAATTCTTTTTAGTGAAGATTAGCGAAGATTTGTGGTTAAAACCCTATTAAAACGCTAATTTTGATAGTAAAAACAGGAGAAATTTATGAAACAAATAAACATTATTATTGGCTTATTATTATTGTTGCTCGTTAGTTCCGCGGCGGGTGCACGCTATGAGGCAGAAACCGCTATTCCTAAAAACGGTTGTGGGATTAACAATAATCACACGAATTACTCCGGATCCAGCGCGAAAAACATTGATTATATTGATGTTCAGTTTTCCACTCCCGGTAATGTGGGGAGTTACAGGCCGGGAAGCGATGCTGGTCTTATTGTATTGGTTTCCGAAGCTCCGGCCAAAGTAGAGTTTTATCAGATGGACGGAGCCGGCGGAACAAAAATTGGCGAAGACTCGGTTCAGCCTTATGAACAAGTAATTACCAATGTGGCAGCCGGAATTTATGTAATAAAGGCCATTGCCATGGATAGTTCCGGTGTTGAATTAGGTTCTGCCATAACAGAGCTTTTTGTCGGGACTTCGTTGGTAGGGATCAGACCAATTTTACACGAAAGCTATGAGGTGGTTTCCGGGCAATACTCTTTTGTTGCCAGCCATACGGACGTTATTACACCCTTTGACTGGTGGTACACGAAACCTTTTACAGGAGATTTTCAGACACTCGAAACATTCTTTGAGTTTTACATTTCCAATGCTGTGGTAAATGTTGATACCTCAACAAACACATTGGTAGAATGGATTAAACAAAATGAAGATATAGGATATTCTGTAAAACATATTCTTATTTGTCGCGAAGGCAAACTTCTAAACTGGTCTCCGGAGACATTGGGACCTTTCGAAGAAGACACCAGAATCCTGTCCCAAAAAGATGTGAACAGGCTCAGGACATTGTTTACAAATGCTTATAACCAGGGAATATTAAAGCAAAAAAACTATAAACTCATTCAACTGGTTGAACACCCGACCTTTTTCTCCAAAAATCCAGAAGCAAGTGAAGTTATAAAGAGTATGGACGGGGTATGCTTCGAATCTCATCAATTTAATAAACACTGGCCATTACATTTGGGCTGGGAAAAAGATT
>JAOZNZ010000222.1 GCA_029933535.1 bacterium
AGTTCATTATCTTCAGGATTATATTGCCGGACCTTATGCATAAAGAATTGGAGTGTTGGAGTGGTGGAGTGATGGCAACGAAGTAACAGCTAAGCTGGTCATACATCATACCAAGAAAATCCCCCTTCCCCCCTTTAGAAAAGGGGGAATAAATCCATCAATCTAATTTTTCTTTTTCCAATTCAGGTAAAAGTTGATTTATTGCATTCCTTACCTGTTTTGTCATTTCTGCGCCAACATCTCTTTTCCCGGGCTGAATTCCAATCAAACGAATATCGGCCTTAGTTTCCTGTTTCAAATAATCAATTACAAGCGATAACGAGCCTGAATGCGTGGAAAACGAAAAACATCCAAGGTCTTCAGGCGACAACTCCAGAACTGTACCGGGCGGCTGTTGCATGTCCGCGGCGTCAATTAGAATAATAATGTCAGGATTAGTTTCTGAGATTTTGTTAAGGTAATTTTCAGGGACTGTGCCGGCGTCGATAAGTACTGCATTTGTTTTTTTTCTTTTCTTCAGAAGGCGAATTACTTCGATTCCTGCTGCATCATCTCCGCGCAAAGTATTTCCAATACCAACTATGACGAGACAATTGGATTGTTGGATTAATGGATTAATGGATTGTTGGATTGATGGATTGATGGAGCATTGGAGTGATGGATTGATGGAGTGGTGGATTGATGGAGTGGTGGATTAGTGGATTACTTAATTAAACACCCAATCTGAGTTATATTAAAACAGAAACTTTGGCGCGGCAAACCGGACAAAGAATTCGCATTCTGTCACCGCGGGAAACGTCACCAGGCTCTCGTTGTTCGGGTTTGTTTTCCGGTTCTTCGGCAACTTTCAGAGTTTTGAAAGATGAAAGCATAAGAGTTGGATTTGCAGAAGCAATAGGTCCAAGTTTATTATAAAGCCAGCTCAAATGTTCGCGTGCGGTAATTACTGAGCCACAGACATCACAAACCACGAGGTCTTTTTCGACCGACATTTGTTGGTCCGAGCGATTGTCAGAAACCATATTATACTCAGTTTCCAGAACAATACCTTTATCGGTAATACAATTAATTTCACAAGTCTGACAAAAAATACAATGGTCATACCGGACAATAAGCGTGCGTTTAGGCGGAGAAGATTCCAAACAATCTTCCATCGTAATAGCACGTGCGGGACAACTATTGAAGCAAGCGCCACAGCCCACGCATTCATCATCATTATAAGTTGGTCTGCCGCGATATCCTTCCGGAGCCGGTGAAGGCTTTTTAGGAAAAGCGGTAGTACAGGGCCCCATAACGAGAGCTTTTACTGCTTCAACTATTTCGCGTAGTTTAGGATATTTCATTTGTAAAGTTTACGATTAATGTCAAATTTCTAATTGACCTAATTATTAAATTGACCTAATTTCTAATTGACCTAATTGATCTAATCAAAACCCAATGTCCAATGGCTAAATCCCAAAAAAAGAGGATATTCTTTTGTTTATTTCTTCTTATTCCCCCTTCTCTAAAGGGGGTTAGGGGGATTTTATTTTTTAGGTCCATTAGGTCAATTAGGTTAATTTTATTAACTTCTAAGAATCATCAGGCAGTGGGTCTTCACCTTCATGATCAATTTCGTATTTATCAACTTCAGATCGTTTCCAAAGCGGGATACCGCTTTTATGAGCCGCACGCGCAATAGCGTGAGCGGCAGTTGGCGCTGTTAGTAAGATAAATATAATACAAACAATTGTTTTCAGTACAAGACTAATATTAGAGTTTGCGGCTGCAAAGACACATAAACCAACCAGTATGAAGCATGTGCCGATAGTAACGCATTTTGTAGCGGCCTGAAGTCTGTTATAAACATTAGGCATACGGATCAGGCCAATGCAGCCTATAAGCTCAAAAGCAAGTCCAATGGAAACTAAAATAATAACAAAAATATTACTCATCAAGACCTTTCCCTTCTAAGTATTTAGCAAGAGCAATGCTTCCGATAAAAGAAAGCAGTGCCCATGAGATAGCGATATTCATATAAAAATTTCTACCGCCCTGTAAGATAACGACGCAGCAAAAACCGACGATAACAGTACCCAGGATATCGATTGCCACAATTCTGTCTGCTGAAGTCGGTCCCATAGCGATTCTGAACAGGCACATAAAAGTGCAAATCATCAGAACAACATATATAATAGTAATAAAGATAGCCATTTAATTTAGTCGAATATCTTAGTTAAATAATTTTCAAATCTATTAACAATAGTTTCAGTAGCATGGTCAACATCCTTGGATTTGACATCAATCCAGTGAATATACAAGTGACCGTCATCAGTGATATCAACAGTAAGAGTTCCCGGTGTTAATGTAATACAATTAGCGAGAATAGTTCTTCCGGAATTGCTTTTAAGTTTCGTTTTGACTTTAACGATGCCCGGATGGATTGGCATATCGGGATGAAGCACGAGATAAGCCACATAAAAGTTTGCTTTAATACATTCATAAATAAAGACAGGAATAAAAACAAGAAACCATAAGTAACGATTTAAGTGATAAATTTTATGATGATTTTCAGTAAAGTCATAAAAGATAGCGGCAGTAGCAACCGAAGCAATAACGCCGGCAATAATACTTTGGAAGTCAATAGTATGCTCTCCTCCCGCAAGGGAGAAAGGCCAGACAAGTGTCAGCCACATAACAAACGAGAGCAAAAATAAAGTTATTCGAGCCATTTATAGACCTCCCGCGAATGTTACATAATTAGTGCCTGCGATGATGGAATCAACCGCAGGCTGAAGAACAACGTCCCGCAAAGCAGGCACTATAAGTAAACTCATGAGCAGGCAAAGAACCGCGAGAAAAACCATAGCGATTTGCATAGTAGCCGGAACCTCTTTAATCTTCCCCCATTTTTCTTTCAATTTGCCAAAGAAAGCGTATTTTTGAACTTTCATAAAAGAAGCTATAGTCATGACACTGACAATGACAGCGGCTACAGCATATCCGTAACGATTTGCCTGTACACAAGCCCAAATAATAATTACTTTACTGAAAAAACCATTAAAAGGCGGAAGCCCGCTGATAGCAAGTGAGGCAATAAGAGTAGAAGAGGAAGTAACAGGCATTCTCTGACGCAGTCCGCCCATTTGCCGGAGTTGACGTGTTCCTGTTTGATACTCAACAGCTCCCGCGCCAAGAAACAGAAGTGATTTAAAAGCTGCGTGATTAATCAAGTGATAAACGGCACCAAGGATACCTAAAGGAGTTCCCAATCCGATTCCGATCATGACGTATCCAATTTGGCTGATACTGTGATAAGCAAGAAGCCGTTTGAAATCCCATTGTCCTATAGCCATAAACACTCCAACGACCATGGAAAGACCGCCAAGAACGAGAATAATTTCGTGAGTAAGCTGCATCGGCGGAAAAACATTCATGGAGACGCGGACTAAAGCGTAAACGCCAGTGGCTTTTATGAAAACGCCCGACAGCATAGCTGAAATAGGCGTTGGAGCAGACGGATGGGCGTCAGGCAGCCAGGCGTGCATAGGCACCAGCGCGGCTTTAAGTCCAAAGCCTGTAAGAAAAAGGGCAAGGGCAATAAGCAGGCCGTTATTCATATATCCGGCGGTTCTTATAGAAAAGTCCGCCATATTTAATGTGCCTGTCAATCCATAAACAAAAGCGACACCAAGAAGAACGCAAAGAGCGGCAAGATTACCAAGAGCAAGATATTTAAAAGTAGCTTCAAGTTCTTCATGCCTGCACCCATAACCGACAAGGGCATAAGAAGCAATAGATGCGATTTCAAGAAATACGAAGAGGTTGAAGAAATCACCTGACAAAACGACGCCATTCATTCCTGCAACCATTAACAGGAACAAGCAATAAAATTTGGTTTTCCAAGTGAACTGCTCCATGTAACTGACAGAGTAGAGCGTAGAAGCAAAAGTAATAACAGAAATAGTAAGAAGCATTAATCCGCTAAACCCATCAAGCACCATGCTAATGCCAACGGGAATTTCCCATCCTCCAACGAAGTAAACGCCTGTGATTCCTTTTACACAAACAATACCTGCAGCAATAAGAAGCATCAAAGCGCATAAGTTAGCCAGCACGTCAGCAATCTTTCGCAAGCGCGTTGGTACAAGAACGACAAGGAAAGCCGCTCCGAGAGGTAAAACAACAAAAAATGGAATTAAGAAAGATTTCATCCTTTTAATCTACGAATTTTACTAATATCAAATGTACCATACCGCTGATAAACACGAAGACAAATAGCAACCATAAGAGCAGTTACGCCCAGGCTGATAACAATGGAAGTTAGCACTAACGCTTGAGGCAGCGGGTCAACAGCGGAATTAGCAAAAGCTGCGATATCCGCTTTCCCGGCGGCATCCTGCCAGATGATCGGCGCTTTTCCGCCCATGCGATATCCAAGCATAATCAAAAACAGGTTTATCGCATTTTCCATTATAATAAAACCAATAACAATTTTAATAAGATTATGTTTGGTTACAACCGCATAAAGTCCTATTAAAAACAAAAGTATACACAGGCCATATATCATATTACAAATCCTCCTGTGTGTCATCATTTATGCGCAACATAGCAAGTAGCGCAAAAACTAAATACATGGAAGCACAAACTTTTATGGCTATCCAGATATTGTTAACGGGAATAGTACCCGCGCTTAACAGCCTGAACTCGCCAACTCCTATTTTCCTCAATAATGAATTAATCGATCCCGCCGCCGGAACAGACAACCAATTTACGAAGAACGTACCTGCGAAAAATATTCCTGCCACAGCGACAAGTAAAAAACCGAGTGCACCTATACTGTCAAGAGCGCCTGCCCGTTCAAGGCTGAGCCTTTTAAACGCGCGTTCTTTTCCGAAAGCCAGCAGCACCAAAATGAACGAGCAGCATATAATAACACCGCCGGCGAACCCGCCGCCAGGGGTAAGGTGCCCATAGAAAACGATATAAAGTCCAAATATAAAAATAAAAGACTTCACCCATCTGGCAATGGTTCTGACAACAAGTGACATTCCCTCGGAATGTTCCGCAATATTTATTTGATTAGAGTTATTCATCTTTTACAACAGATAAAGAATCGGATTCATCCGGTTCGTTAATTTTTTTTCTTGGTTTTTTTCTCAAAAGCGCAATCGCGCCGATAACGGAAGCAAAAAGGATAGTAGCTTCTCCTAAAGTATCATAGCCGCGATAATCGAGGATAACAGCGGAAACAGCGTTAGCAGCTCCTGTATCTTCCAAACATTTACTGAGGTAGGTTTGAGATGGAGCATTTTCTACTCTTGTAAATATGGGATTGCCAAACTCACCAAAAAGCGGAACTACATTCATTATGAACATGAACAGGATAATTATAATAGCCCCGGTGGTCATTAAACCAAATAATTTCCGTTCGCCGGTGTCCGCGCTTTTGTCCCTGTTTACTGTCGCGCGAATAAGGATTATAAGACATACAACTTCAACTACCATTTGAGTAATTGCAATATCCGGAGCTTTAAGAAGCAGAAAAAGTATAGTAAAACCAATATCAACAACACCCAGACAGACAACAGCGGAAAGCAGATTGGGAGTTTCAATAGCAATCAAACTTCCAATGACAATAAAAGCGAGAAAAATAATTGTAATAGTTTCTACATTCATATGTACAACCAGATAATAATCATAAGCGCGGCGATAACCCACGTAAGATAAACAAACAGGTATCCCTGGTGCGCGGAACGCAGCAGGCCGGTAATATAATTACTTATTCGTTGTCCGACATCGTAAACATCGAACCATTTTTTTTCAGCAAGGTGGTAAAATGTTTTTAGAACAGGTATATCGACAACTGTTGTATAAAAATCCGTGCCGCTCATTTTCATTTCTTCATCGTATTTTTG
>JAOZNZ010000907.1 GCA_029933535.1 bacterium
ACACCTGAAACCTGACACCTGAAACCTGACACCTGAAACCTGACACCTGAAACCTATTACTTCACCGCTTTTACAACTGTATCAACAACATATTGTTTTTGTTCATCTGTTAGTTCTGGATAGATAGGCAGAGCGATAGTTTCATTTGCGGCATTTTCAGAATTTGGTAAGTCGCCTTTTTTGTATCCGAGATAATCAAAACATTCTTGTAAATGAAGAGGGACGGGATAATAGATATCGCAACCTATATTTGCATTTTTTAATTTTGAAAAAACTTCATCACGATTTGGAACGCGAATAACGTATTGATTATAAATCGAATAATTTTCAGGCAAAATTATAGGAGTAACAATTTGCTGAGAAGCACTAAAAGCACTATCGTAGAATCCGGCATTTTTTCTTCTGCCTTCGTGCCATTTGTTTAAATGTTTCAGTTTGATGCTTAAAACAGCTGCCTGCAAAGCGTCAAGGCGGAAATTCCCACCGATCATCGGGTGATAGTATTTTGGATGACTGCCATGGTTGCGCAATTTCACAAGTTTTTCATAAAGCTTTTCATCGTTAGTAGTAACGAGACCGCCATCGCCTGCACCGCCCAGATTTTTTGAAGGGAAGAATGAAAAGCAGCCAAAATCGCCGAATGTACCTGCGCAGCGATTTTTATTTTTTGAACCGATGGCTTGTGCTGCATCTTCAACAACAAAGAGGTTGTTTTTTTCAGCGATAGTTATTATCGGGTCAATATCAACGCATTGTCCGTAAAGGTGGACCGGGACAATAGCTTTAGTTTTTTCAGTAATCACTTCTTCGATTTTGCTGACATCAATATTATAAGTTTCCGGGTCAATATCAACAAAAACCGGAATAGCGCCAAGACGTGCGATGGAACCAGCAGTAGCGAAGAATGAGTAGGGAGTAGTTATAATTTCATCGCCCGGTTTAATATCCAAAGCCATTAGCGCGATGATAAGCGCGTCAGTACCTGACGAAACGCCGAGGGCGAATTTTGCGCCGATATATTCTGCGGTTTCTTTTTCGAAATTATTGACAGTCGGTCCGAGAATAAAATATTGAGAATCAAAAACATTTTCAACAGCGGCCATCATTTCATTTTTGATTGGTATAAATTGAGCTTTTAAATCTAATAGAGGTACATTCATAAATATTTCTCCGTATATTTTTTATAAAAATTTATTTAATTCTTCAACTAAAATATGAACAGTAGTTGATGGATTAGCTTTTTCTGGATAAAGTTTTCCATCATAATTATTTAATAATTTTTTAGCGTTTCTAATTGCATTATTTTGTTTATCAAAAACTTCATCATAAATTATTTTGCTGTTTTTTTCATATTTATGTTTAAGAAGCTTTGTTAGTTTTTCTTTATATGTTTTTCTTGAAATTCCAGAGTTATAATAGTGAAAATGCAATAAATACCACAGTTCAAATGCTTCGTTAGAATAAGCAACTTTAATTTTATTTTTATTAGCTAATTCAAA
>JAOZNZ010000908.1 GCA_029933535.1 bacterium
ATGGTTTTCATTTTCCCCGTCATCGGCGGCAAAATACACATACCATTTTTCATTAAGGAAGTGTAGTTCGGGAGCCCAAATATCCAAGGAAAACGGCATGTTTTGTTCCGGAGTCCAAATATTCTTTCCTTTGAATTGAACCGATTCCTGCAGTGTTCGATGTTTGTTAATCCAAATGCTCCCTTCATGAGAATAGCAGTAGTAGTAGAGTTTATTTTTTTGAATTACAAAGGGATCATGACCGTTAGGAGCAACAGGGTTTTTGGTGGTGCTTTTACTTTGGTTCATATTATTTTTTATTGGTTTCAGCCCGTTATTTCGAGCCGGATGTTCCGGTTGCCTGAAAGGCAAATTCGTCTATTCCCCCTTTTTTAAAGGGGGTTAGGGGGATTTAAATCCCTCCCCCGCTGCCACGGGTACTCCCTTTATAAAGGGAGACTCGGCAATGCCGTAGGGGAAAAAAAGAAAAACAACGCTGGAAGTGTTGTTCAATAGTTGAACAAGCCCTGCAGCTTGAACTTCTTTCAAGCATCCTCAAATTCTTCGGAATCAATGTATGGAACCTTTCTTCTGCCAAACAATGTTAGAACCTTTCCTACAATAAGTCCTGATAAAATCGCGAGTGCGATAGTAACGAGAATTCCTTTGAATTGGGCGCCTTTGCTTATTCCATTGACGGCAATCATTGCGGCAAAACCTCCGAATAATCCAGGTAAACCATGAAGGTGAAGAACTCCGCATGTGTCAACTTTTTTGATGGCATTCTGGAACTTGTTTTGGATAACGGCAAAACCAAATGTTGATAATGCACCGGCAAGTATTCCAATCACAAATGCTACGGTTGGAGAAACTTTATCACACGTTGATCCTATTGCCACTCCGCCTGCGAGAGCTGCATTGGCAATATCAGCGATTGAGACTTTTCCTCTGAGTTTTAATGATGCGATGTATGTTGCTAATGTCGAACCGCATAAAGCAATTATAACGTTAACAACTGTTATTGGAATATCTTTTGGGGCGACAAGAGCGGCACAGAAAGATGGCCAGAAAACCCAAAGTACCATGCTTCCAAGCAGGGAAAACCGGTCACTTGTTGCATCTGATTCAATAGGTGTTTCATATTCTTTCTTTGTAGTCATTGAGAAAGCAACGCTTATCCCGAACAGCGCTCCAAAAGAATGAATTACGACTGAACCGCCTGTATCGACAAAACTGCCTTGTGGTATTAATCCCAGTCCGCCGGAAAGCAGGAGCCATTCATTAAGAGCATAGAATGGAACAAAAAGGAGACCCAGCAAAATGTATTGGTACATCTTAAGTCGTCCGAGTACGGCGCCGGCACAGATGAGTAAACTAGCAGCTCCGAATTCTGCCAGGATTAATCTTTCGATATCCGAATCAACTCCGCCGAAAATTCCCAGGGAATCTTTAAGAAAATATAAAGGAAGAGAAACGCTAACGAGTAAAAAAGTAGCAGTAATCGCCGACCGGCCATATT
>JAOZNZ010000223.1 GCA_029933535.1 bacterium
TTTCAATCGTTTCAATAATTAATGATCGCTTAATTCTTCATCAACATGTATTTTTCTTACAACTCCATTTTCAAAGTAAACTCTATCTTCTGTCTCTGTTTCTTCGTGGTCATAAAACCACATTTCTGCTTTTTTAGATTGAAAAGACTGAGATTTTTTTACCGCAGTTGGATCACCCCACTTTTCCTTAACTTCTTTTGCAGTCATACCTTCTTTCAGCCCTTTATTAACTTCAACTGCTTTAATATCCGCAAGTTCTTCATCATTATACCACTTCTTTTTATATTTGGTTTTACCTGCCGATTTCATCTCTCGGTCATATTTAATTTCAGCAACTTTATTTGTCGGAGTCCATTCATCTTCAAACATTTCCATTCCTTTGTCTATCATCTCGAGTTCTTCTTTTTTTTCAGGGAGCACCCATTTAATTCTGCCGTTTTTTTCGTATTTAACGAGACCGAGTTTGTTCTTTTTTTCCTCAAATTCTTTCATTTTCTGTTTACGGAGTTCTTCATACATTGATGGATTATACTGCTTAATCGTTTTGATTTTCAGAACACCCCACGGGTATGTAAGTTTCCCAAGCTTTGTTTTTATAGTGATTGTTTTTTCACTGATATCCGTTATTTTGCCATAATATTTCTTACCATTCTTAAGATAAATTGCATCAGCAGCGATAACAGTAGAAGTGACTGTTAGAAGCAATACAAGCATAAAAATTATTTTTTTCATAACTGCTCCTTTGGTTATTTATTTTAGTCCGGCAAGGTCTTTAGCAATAAACTTGCCGCCCTTTTGTATTAATTTACCATCAAAATAAAGTTCACCGTCTTTTCGTAAATCTTTTATCATATCCCAATGTAAAGCCGATTTATTTTTCCCGCCGCAATCATCAAAACTTTTGCCTACAGCAAGGTGAATTGATCCACCGATTTTTTCATCAAATAAAATATTTTTTATAAATTTTTGTATTCCGTAATTCGTTCCAATTCCAAGTTCACCTAAAAAGCGTGCGCCTTTATCTGTATCAAGCATTTTCTTTAAAAACAGTTCGTTTTTGTCTGCATTACATTTGACGACTTTTCCTTCAGAAAATTCAAGACGGATTCCTGATATCTCTCTGCCGTAAGCTACAACCGGATATGTATAGCATATATAGCCGATCGCGCTATTTTCGACCGGGGAAGTAAATGCTTCACCGCTCGGCATATTTCTATGTCCATCGCTATTCACGCCTTTTCTTCCGGTGATATTCAAAGTTATGTCAGTATCCGGCGAAAGGATTCTTACTTTTTTAGTTTTTGTGAGCCTGTCAGCGAGTTTTTGCTGATTTCTGCTCAACGTTTTCCACGCGGAGATAGGATTCGCTTTATCAAGGAACATAGCTTTACCAACGAATTCCTCAAAATCCGCAACTGACATTTGAGCGTCCTGAGCGTGAGCTGCTGTTGGAAAAAGTGTAATGACCCAATTATCTTTTTTCAGAATAATATCAGAAAGCTGCTTGGACGCTTTCATCGTCATAACCTGCTTTGCAGGATCAATAGCGCTGAGTTCGCGAGTATTATTCTGCCCACCAATACTGATTATACCATCGATTTTTTTTGCTTCATACAAATCTATCGGCGAAAGAGTTGAAAGCTGCTCTTTATTAGCGTTTTTGAAAAATATCTCGCTCATTCCCGGCAACTGAGCACTCACACGCGGAAACGCGCCTGCGCGGAGAAGTTCTTCATACACTTTAGTAATAAGTTCTCCGGCGGCAACAGGACCGCGCAGTTTTATAACGCTTCCTTTTTCAACTTCGAGTGAATATCGCACTAAAAGTTTAGCCCATTTTTCGATCCAATCAGTTTTCATAAATATAAAGTCAGTATAGTTTTACAAGTTATAGATTATATCAAAACAGCCCGTTTTTGTCAAAAGGCCGTGCCATGTAGATATTTTCCAGGCACGCCTGAGGAAATTTGAGTAAATCTCAAATTTATGGTAGTATTTTATTCTTTATGATATTATGATTAATAAATAAAATTAGTGAAAATTAATGTCCGTGAATTCGCCGGATTCCCAAAAATTCGTGAAACTTTATTTAATATTGCTTATTTATTGTGTTTTTTGCTATAATAAGGATTATGAATACCCAATTTGGATTTATACGCGTGGCTGCCGCAGTTCCGAAGATTCGTGTCGCTGACACTAATTTCAACGCTGCACAAACCATTGATTTAATTAACATCGCCGATGAAAGCGGTGCTGATATTGTTATTTTCCCGGAATGCAATATTACCGCTTACACGGCAAATGACCTTTTTCATCAAAAAACGCTGCAGGACTGCGCTATAAAAGCATTGCTTAAAATCCGGGACGAAACTATTGACTCTAAAATAATTTCCGTTGTAGGATTACCAATTGCTGCAGATAATCAGTTGTTCAACTGCGCGGCGGTTATTCAGTCAGGCAATATTCTCGGCATAGTTCCAAAAACTTTTATTCCGGGCTATAAAGAATATTACGAACAAAGGTGGTTCGCTTCCGGTACACATATGATTTCCGATTTCCTTGTTATCGGCGATGAAGAAGTACCTGCGGGAAATGATTTACTTTTTCGTGCGGAAAAATTTCCTGATTTTACTTTCGGCGTGGAAATATGCGAAGATTTGTGGGTCCCTTCTCCACCAAGCTCAGCTCAATCAATTGCCGGAGCGACTTTATTATTAAATCTTTCCGCAAGCAACGAACTTATATCTAAAAAGAATTACCGGGAAAATCTTGTGCGGCAGCAATCGGGCAATTGTGTTGCCGCTTATGCGTTTGCATCGGCTGGAGTTAGTGAATCAACTACAGATATGGTTTTCAGCGGTCAGGCTATTATCGCGGAAAATGGTTCAATAGTCACGAAGAACAAAAGATTCCAAAGAGAAAACAATATTATTATTACTGATATTGATGTTAGCCGTCTCGCACTCGACAGGCAATTTTTAACAAGTTTCGGTGAATCGATAGCACAAAGTCAAAAAGATTTCCGCCTTGTTATTTTTGAACCGGATATAAAAAGGTGGAAAGCTCCACTGAAAAGAATCGTTACTCCTCATCCTTTCGTACCAAGCGATTCTGCCGAACGCGCTGAACGCTGTGATGAAATTTTTTCTATTCAAACGGCAGGTCTTGCCAAGCGGCTTGAACACTGCAACTGTAAAAATATAGTTATAGGATTATCCGGCGGACTCGATTCAACGCTTGCGTTACTTGTTTGTGTAAAGACATTTGAGCTGCTTGGATTAGATAAAACAAATATTTCGGCAATAACGATGCCCGGTTTCGGCACTTCATCGCGCACGTATGAAAATGTTAAAAAGATCAGTTCCGCGCTTGGAATTTCCCTCGAAGAAATTGATATAAAAGAAGCGTGCGAAAAGCAATTTAAAGATATAGGGCATAATCCTGATGTCCACGACATAACTTACGAAAATGTTCAAGCCCGACAACGCACTTTTATCCTTATGAATAAAGCTAATAAAATAGGCGGACTTGTTGTCGGAACAGGAGATTTATCAGAAATAGCACTTGGATGGTCAACGTATAACGGTGATCACATTTCAATGTATAATGTAAATTGCGGCGTGCCTAAAACTCTTGTGAAATATCTAATCCAATGGGTTACCGACACACAAACAAGCGATAACGCCAAAGTTGTTCTCACGGATATTATCGACACACCCATTTCGCCGGAACTTCTTCCGACTGACGCGGAAGGAAAAATCGCACAAAAAACTGAAGATAAGATCGGACCTTATGAACTGCATGATTTTTTCCTCTACCATTTTGTGCGTTACAACGTTCCGCCAAAGAAAATACTTTTTCTCGCGAAACACGCTTTTGGAGAAAAATATCCTTCAGACGAAATAACAAAATGGCTGAAGACTTTTATAAAAAAATTCTTCGCCGCACAATTTAAAAGATCCTGTGTCCCCGATGGGCCTAAAGTCGGTTCGGTCAGCCTTTCACCCCGTGGAGATTGGAGAATGCCAAGCGATGCAAGTGCAGAGATATGGCTTAAAGAGTTGGAAAGTTGACACAGAATAATAATATTGATACAATATAATCACCGTAACCATGAAAAAAGTTTTCGTTCAGTCACTATTAATAAAACTAATTAAACCCAAAAGGAGTTTGTAAATGAAAAAATCAATTATTTTAATAACCGCAGCGTGTTTCTTAATTTCACTTTCAGTATCAGCTAAAGCTTTGGAAAACTCTGAATGTAAATCCAAATGTGAAGCCAAAAAAGCTGAATGCCAAAAAAACAAAGATGAATGTAAAGCTGAGTGTAAAGCTAAATGTGAAGCTAAAAAAGCTGAATGCAAAGCTGAATGCAAAACTAAATGTAAAGCTAAATGTGATGCTAAAAAAGCTGAATGCAAAGCTGAATGCAAAGCTGAATGCAAAGCTGAATGCAAAACTAAATGTGATGCTAAGAAAGCTGAATGTAAAGCTGAATGTGATGCTAAGAAAACTGAATGCAAAAAAAACAAAGCTGAATGCAAAGCTAAATGTGATGCTAAATAGACATTAATTGAAAAGGATAAACAATAAAATTGATCAAAAAAAGGAGAACAACATGAAGAAAACAATCGTAATTATAACTGCGGCTTGTTTTATAATCTTACTTTCAGTATCAGCTAAAGCAGTGGAAAAAGCTGAAGATAAAAGCAAAGCAGAGATAAAAAAAGTAGAATCAAAAGCTGATGCTAAAATTCAGAAAATTGAAAAAGATGCTGATGTTAAAATAAAAAGAATGAAAGCTAAAGCTGATGCAAAAAAACTCAAGGCAAATAAAAAAACTGAAGATAAAAAGTTGAAAGCTAAAAAGGAAAAGAAAGGTAGAGAGCTTCAAGCAAAAAAACATGATGCTGAACATAAATGTAAAATGGCTGAAGCTGAACATAAAAAAGATTTAGCTGATAAAAACGCTAAAGCTGAAGCTAAAGCAAAAAAAGACAAAACTGATAAAAAAGATAAAGCTTACGTTGGAAAAGAAATGAAAGCCTGGTGGAAATTCTGGTAGAAAAATAAAGCTTGTTTAAAAATAATCAGCCCCGGATGTAAATCACATTCGGGGCTTTTTTTGCGGTGTTATTTGGGTACGTCATTTCAACCTTTTAAACCGGCGTATGCCTGGGCGAAATGACTGCTTAATAAAAATAGATTTGCAAAAGTCAGCGTATTTCAAGCATTGTTAACATTGCATTTTAAGGTTAAAAAGAGTATACTATTAAACAATATGGTTACTGAATATATTGTCTTAATTTTAAGATGACCGATGTTAAGGACACCATCAGCAGCCAAGATAACTATTTTATCGAGGAACAGAGATGCCAAAAAGAATTTTCGTTGGAAATCTACCTTTTTCCACAACAGATGATGAGTTAAACAACCTTTTTAAAGAAATCGGGCAAGTTGAGTCAGTCGCAATTATTACAAACCGTTACTCAGGACGCAGTCGTGGTTTTGGTTTTGTTGAAATGACAGATGACGCTGAGGCAGATAAAGCAATTGAACAACTCAACGGCCAGGTTATTGAAGAGAGAGAAATTGTTGTAAATGAAGCAAAGCCAAGAGAAGAACGTCGTGAATCTCGTGACAGAAATTATCGCGATTAAAATGTATATGCAGCATTAATGAAATTAGGGCAGGGGGAGCATAAACGCTTTTTCTGCCTTTTTATAATTAGGGTTACTCGAAAAGGTTTTCACAAAGTAATTCCCGTTGTAGAGACGCACGGACGTGCGTCTTATGCAGAGCATATTCTCGTAAAAAGAAAAAAGAAAAATGCCCGATATTAATAAATACATAACTAACAATTCCATCTCGGAATTGCGTAGC
>JAOZNZ010000909.1 GCA_029933535.1 bacterium
AACAATTATTAGTATTTCTGGGGTTTTGGAACAATATTTTTTGTAAAAAAGTTTCGGCGTATTTGGTTTTTTCGGGGTTGCTTTTTTCCCTATGTTTTTTAAAAGTTTTCCGCCACGCTTTTGCAAAGTTTATGCGGAAATGATACAATTATCTAAAAGTTTCGGCGAAAAAATTTAACTTAAAACAACAATTTAAAAATATAACAAAGTCGATGGAGCTGACGGGAAATAATTATCCCCGGTTTAATGTTTTTGAATCCCGCAGCTCATCTCCGGCGTTATGGAGAATAAACATGAAACAAGTTAAAGACTATTATCTGCTGCACGGATTTGCTGTTCTGGTTTTGGCATCACTTCTTGGTTGCGCAACACAGGCACCGCACGCAACAAGCGTCACCTATCTAGGTAATTGTGGTTTCCTGTATGCCAACGAGAAAGACAAAGTGCTGGTCGATCCCTTTGGAACAGAGTACGGCAATTTCTTTCATTTGCCGTCATCTAACACTCTATCTCAAGTCAACCGGAGCAGACCTCCCTTTGATGGGATAGACTTACTTCTCATCACCCACATTCATGGGGACCATTACACCCCGTCACTGGTCGAGGAATTCCTAAAGAACAACTCAAATACCAGAGCTGTCTTGCCCCCACAGGTTCTCAAGGACATGCAGAAGAAATGCGGTGACTTCACCAAAATCAGCGCACAAATCATAAGCCCGGAACTGAAGATGAATGAGTCGAGAAAACTAAGGGTCAACGATGTGGAGTTAACCGTTGTAAGAATGCAGCATGGTGCAAGACGGGATATTTCGAAGGTCCCCTCTTCTGAATACACGGAGTACGAGAAGACAGAGAATTACGGTTACATATTCACTATTGGAAAGAAGAAGGTGTTTCATCAGGGGGATGGATGCCTCAAACTGAACGAAGAGGTTATAAACGCCATCGGAGATGTTGATTTTGGACATTTGAGTTTCTTTGATTGGGATGTGACCTCCTTTGATATTCTAAAAAATAAACTACATGCGAATTGGGTCATATTCATGCACGGAACAATACCGGGCGAAGAATTCAAGCGGGAGGCATTCAAGGAAACATACCCCAAACTCATCAAGTTTGAAAAGGAGTTGGATTGTAAGGACTTCCGAGAGCGTTTGGCGCTCTGAGGAACTATTTTCAGGGAATCCATAACCAAGCCTTGGAGTTTACGGCACGTACCGCGCCGAAACTCAAGGCTGACGTTATATTCCAAAAGTGCGTTAGAAAAGCGAAAAAAATAGAGACAGGATAAACAAGATTTACAGGATAAAAGAAAAAAATTAAATTAAATATTAAATCCTGTTAATCATGTAAATCCTGTCAAAAGATAAATTAAATTATAACAAAATCACTGGAACAGACGGCATGGCTACCAGTTTTTTGTGCCGCTGCTCAGTTCAATCGTTAGAATCAAAAAGGAAATAAAAATGACAAAAGATATGAATTTTTTAAAGTG
>JAOZNZ010000910.1 GCA_029933535.1 bacterium
AGTAAAATCTGGAAAAACAGGTAGTTTGAAAAGTTTGCATCAGTTTATGGATTCTCATAAATCGAAAACAGGAATAAAAATTTCTTTAGATAATTATTGTAAAAATAATAACATTATTTCCGTTCCGTTATATGCGATCGCGGAAATATTAAAATGAGGAATAATTATGGCAAGTGTTTATGATTTAAAGCCAAAATTTCAAAATCTATTGCGGCCTATTGCGACATTACTCGCTAATAAAGGAATAACTGCAAACCAGGTAACAATAGCAGCTCTTGTTCTTTCTTTTCTAACCGGCGGATTGCTTTTAATGTTTCCGGATTCAAAATGGGCGCTTTTTCTAATTCCTGGTGTTCTTTTTGTTCGCATGGCTTTAAATGCAATAGATGGAATGCTTGCGCGCGAATTTGATATGAAATCTAATCTTGGCTCGGTGCTAAATGAACTTGGAGATATATTATCCGACACAGTTCTATATTTGCCTTTCGCGTATGTTTCCGGTTTTATTCCCGAACTTATTGTGCTGATAGTTGTTTTAAGTATTATTAGTGAAACGACAGGAATTATTGCTGTTCAGATAGGAAGCGACAGACGATATGAAGGGCCAATGGGAAAAAGTGACAGAGCCTTTATTTTTGGTTTAACAGCTATTCTGTTAGGCTTCGGTGTACCAACAGAAATATGGCTGATTTTTTTACAATATATAGTTTCTTTTTTGTTAGTTTTAACAATAATTAATCGAGCTCGAAAAGCCCTTACAAAATGAAAAATTTATTAAATCTAAATGATCAGATTATTTACGCAATTTGTGGAATTTTTTGTTTGTTGATAACTGCTTCAATAATTTCTATTATTATAAGCCGGTTCAGACTAATGAAAAATCCGCAAAATTTGCGGAAGCGCGTTAAAACATGGTGGATAATGGCATGTATGTTTATTTTTGCAATTATTGTAGGAAAATATCTTTCACTTGTGTTTTTCGCTTTTATGAGTTTTCTCGCACTTAAAGAATATTTTACTATTATACCTACAAGACGCGCTGATCGGAGGGTACTTTTTCTTGCATATTTGTCTATTCCTATGCAATATTTCTGGATTAGTCGAGGCTGGTACGGAATGTTTGTGATATTTATACCTGTTTATATGTTTTTACTGTTACCATTAAGATTAACATTAACCGGAGAAACCAAGGGATTTCTTCGGTCAGCAGGTACTATTCATTGGGGACTTATGATTACGGTATATTGTTTAAGCCATGCGGCATACTTGCTTATGCTTCCCGCAGCGAAAAATCCTAATGGAGGCGGAGCGGCACTTTTGCTGTTTCTTGTTTTTCTCACGGAAATAAATGATGTGTCGCAATATATTTGTGGAAAATCTTTTGGAAAACGAAAAGTTGTTCCAAAAGTCAGTCCCGGAAAAACCTGGGGAGGTTTGATTGGAGGAATTGTTATTACAACTTCTCTTGCTGTTGTTTTAGCAAAATATTTGACCT
>JAOZNZ010000911.1 GCA_029933535.1 bacterium
ACTTCCAGATCAATATTTGTGGAATGAGATAAGATGCGCGATTGTAAAGCATTTACATCCGGTGCCCAAACTTTATCTAGTTCAGCATCATCGGAAGCGCGGCACAAAAGTATATAATTATAATCAGCAGACCAATGAGTAGAATGTCCTGCAATCAAAAACGAGAGTTGTTCATCTTTTTTAAGAGTGAATTTTTTTGATCGCAAAGTTCCTGTCACCGTTTCACCGCCAAGCATAGAATTAGCGTAAAATTTTCCTTCAAGTCCATTATATTCAAAATGCACGGGAAGAAAATTAGTGGTGACAGGCCCGGCTCCCCAAGCTGTTCCTGAAGTATACCAATTAGTATAAGTTGCGGCTTCAAAACCGGAGTTAATAATTCCGTCATAAACATCATAAAACGCCTGCCGGATTTCATTTGTCATTCCGATTGTCAGATAAACGTCATACTGATATGTAAAATTAGTAGTTATAGTAAAGTATTTTAATGAACTGAAATGAGAACAATTACCTCCCTCATTTCCGGGACTGCCAACGTCAACATAATAATATCCAAACTCTTCTGTTCCCGGCGTGTAAACACCCATCCCCCATCCGTTTTTGACGTAGGCCGACCAGTATTCGACTTTATTATCGTGATTCCGTTCCCACGGATCTCCCGCAACAGGAACTCCCGGAGGACGAAAATTTGTAAGTGTACTGTATGACCATGGAGTTTCGTAACAATAAGTTAATCTGTCAAAATAGGAATCAAGAAAAGTGGCCGGTACCTCCTGACCGTGCATAGGTCCATTGCTCGGACCGGAATAAGTCATTCTGAAAGTTATATGCGCAACATTACTTTCAAGAGATATCCACTCTTCCATAAAACAGTCTTCAATAAGCTCGCGGCCAGCCCAGTTTCTCGGGTTTGACCGCGCGTAAATCATGTTGTTTTCGTTAACGAAATTTAGAAGTTGAGGCTTGTCATTCACATAGCTGCCGCCCTGAACGGGATTCCATCGCCAATCACCATGCACCCACGATGAGCCGTCGTCCCATCCATAATACGACTGTTGGATTTCTCTCCCTGCGTCCATATAATTAACAAAATTTCTCACAGGCGAGATTTCGGAAAAGTATCCGATAGTCGCACCATAATTTGTAATAACGCCAAGTTTTATTTCGCTGTTTTGGATATAAGAAAATTTTTCATCCGGCAAGGCGAAAGCAGAAGCTGCTGTTAGAATTACTACTGCGAGAGCGAGTAGAAAAGAAGGTATGAAGGTGCAAAGGTGCGAAGGTATGAAGGTGCGAATGTGCGAAGGTATGAAGGTGCAAAAGTGCGAAAGTGCGAAAGTGCAAAGGTGTGCTTTTTTCATATTTGTTAGTTTTGTTTTGTTAGTTTTGTTTTTCAAGGACTTAAAGGACTTAAAAGACACAAAGGACTGTAAATTAACTCCCTTTTATTTTTTATAATTATACGCTAATATTATATTTTTTTCTACAACAAAA
>JAOZNZ010000912.1 GCA_029933535.1 bacterium
TGCATCGCCATTGTGATGAGGCATCAATTTTAGCTCCGTCAATAAAAACCTGGATTGATGCCGGCGCTTCGGTCGGTGTAATGTTCTTTGCGGATTCTGACGGTGCTAATGAATATTGGACAGGAAAATGGGATGGTATTCCACATCCCGAGGACAGGGAAATGGATGCTGCAAATAATATTGTAATGTGCAGTGGTGTTCGGCCATATATGGTCCCGACTAAAGGATGGACAGAACATCTTAAAGAAAAAGTTGAGTTGTCGGTGGAATGCGGTGCTATGGCTATTATGCCTGAAGAACCGCTTGCACACACATATTCCGGTTACTCGGAAAGTTTTAAAAAATTATGGGAAGAACATTATGGATTTCCATGGCAGGCGCAAAACAGTTCTTCCCTCGCCCAATTTTTAACTGCGGAACTAAAAGCAAAGCTTTACCTTAAGCTGGAAGAAGATTTATTAAGTACCACTAAAGAAAAAAATAAAGATGCCGCCTTTATAGTTCCTATTCACTCCATCTTCGGAAATCTTGCTTCTTCAGTTACCGCCCCGCTTGGAATGTCGATCGATACCAAAGGGATTGATGGTTACATCGGACAAATATGGACCGGACCGATTAACTGGTCGTTAAGCAATTATGAATCAGAAGAGAAGTCATTTTTTGCTTCTGCGTATGCTTTGTATGATTATTTTACTCAGCTAACGGTTGGCACAGATAAAAAACTCTGGCTGCTCGTTGATCCGGTAGAAGATGATCCAAATCATACTTGGAATGAGTATGTTGCCTGGTATAAACACAGCGTTACCGCCATGCTCTTTATGTCGGGAATTGACACTTATGAAATTATGCCGTGGCCGGATAGAATGTTTCTGCCCGATCATGAAACGGGAGGAGGTTCGCCTGCACCGGAAGATTTCCGTCTTAACATATTAAATATTTCACAGGTCCTTCAGGATATTCCGAGAGGTGGAGAATGGTTATCGGGTGAATCTCCAAAACCCACTAAAGGTATCGCTGTTGCAATTGCTGATTCGGCAATGTATCAAGTAAGCCACACTCTTGACCGGCGTATGCCTGGTTCCCTGTGCGGCAAACCTGCCCCTAAATTACAGGGATTATACGGAATGTTAATGCCGTTAATCAACCGTGGAATTCCGGTTAGTTCTTTTGTAATGGAAAGAGCGCAGGATAAAAATTATACGGATTTGTATAAAGTTATTATTTTAAATTATGAAGAATTTAAACCAATTAAACCGGAAATGAATGTCGCGATTGCTGAATGGGTGAAAAGCGGAGGATATCTGATAATATTTGGCAGCGATGAAGATAAATTAGATAAAGACGACTATTTCTGGTGGAGAAAACTCGGTTTTGGATCTCCACTCGAACATTTGCTCTCGCAATTCAAAAACGGTTATGGAAAAGGAAATGTTATACGGGAAGAAGTTTCTACAAGTGATTTTGCTAATTCGGAATCCGCTTCAAAAAAATATT